>JACPPQ010000078.1 GCA_016190925.1 Chloroflexota bacterium
CTTAATCCTCTCCCTCAAGGTGCGAGGAAATTCAAGGGTACAAAGGGGATATGCTAACAAACAAAAAGTATTAATCGGTGGTTTTGCCGGGATACTCACCTATCCATTTCACCAAATCTGATTTTCCCTTCATGGCCTTATAGAAAACGCTATCGCCGGTCCAGAGGGTACACTCCTCGGTCTCGGCCAGGGCCAGATAGGCGGAGTCATAAGTAGCCAGGTTATACCTGAGAGCTATTTCAAGAAGACGGAGCGGCTCTATCTCTCTTAGCTCAACTCCAAGCGCCATCAGATTGCTCATGGCCTCGGTGGCCTTGTCCGGTGCCACCCGTTTGTGCCTGACAGCTGTAACTATGCCGTTAGCTACTTCATAAGTTAAAAGCTGGGGGGCAATGGCTTTTACTGACTCTCGCGCATAAAAATCGTCCCTGAGCGCTACAGCCTGTGTTATACACTCTTCATCACTGAGCTGCCATTTTAAAACCACCGAGGCATCAACCACAATCGTCTCCGGCATTCTCACCTCCGCCTGCCTTCTTTAACCAGCTTAGCAGCGGTTTCCTTGATTGGGCCTATTTCTCTGCTCAGCTTGTCCATCCGCGCCAGTAAAGCCGCCCGGCTTTTAGACCTGTCACCCATTTCGCCCTCTCTTTTCAAACGCTCCTCGATTGCCTGCGTACAATAAGAAGTTGTGCTTACACCGCGTCGGGCCGCGGCAATCTTGATTTGCCTTTTAATCTCTTCATCTTCCAGGTAAAGCCCGATTCTCGCTTTCTTGCCCATTACCATCACCTCCAACCATATTTTAACGACTTATCGTCATATCGTCAATTTTTAGAGCCCTCACCCCTCACCTTAATCCCCGTATCAATCCCGTGTCAGGCACGGGGCAGGCTCTCTCCCCCAAGGGGCGAGGAAATTTGTTCTGAGCTTGAAATGTGATACAAAAGGTTTCTGCGCGTATAATTATATAAAGAGACCTGTTCGGAGGTGATTTATGAAAAAGATACTGTTCCTGGCAATCGCGGCGATTCTACTTTTACCCGCGGCAGCCTGTGCTACTCAGCCGGCAATCGCTGATGTCCTGAAATCCGATAAACCCAGGCTGACTCCCACCGTGAGCCCGGCGGATATGTCCGGCCTGGTGGACGGCAACAATACCTTTGCTTTCAATCTTTACCAGCAGCTAAAAGGGACTGACGGCAACCTGTTCTACTCTCCTCACAGCATCTCCGAAGCCCTGGCAATGACCTACGGAGGCGCCCGCGGGACGACAGAGCAACAGATGGCCGCCGCCCTCCAGTTTAAGCTCTCCCAGAACCAGCTACATCCGGCCTTCAATAACCTGGACCTCGAATTGGGCAAGCGGGGGCAGGGAGCCAAGGGCAAAGATGATAAGGGTTTTCGGCTGAACGTGGTCAACGCTATCTGGGGACAGAGAGACTTCCCCTTCAAGTCGGACTACCTCGACCTGCTGGCGCAGAACTACGGCGCGGGTCTGAGAATCCTGGACTTCATGAAATCGCCGGAGCCATCCCGTGTCACCATCAACCAGTGGGTCAGCGACCAGACCGAAGGCAAGATTAAAGACCTGCTGCCTCAAGGTTCGATAACCGACCTGACGCGGCTGGTGCTGACCAATGCCATCTACTTCAACGCAGCCTGGCTGCATCCTTTCGATGCCAGGGCTACTTCAAACGGCACGTTCCATCCGCTGACGGGCGGTGATGTAACCGTACCCATGATGAAGCAGAGCAAGACTTATGGTTATGCTAAAGGAAACAACTACCAGGCGGTTGAACTGCCTTACGACGGAAGCGAACTTTCCATGGTCATCTTTCTGCCCGCAGCCGAGCAGTTCAAGGCATTCGAAGCCGCACTGAACAGTCAGCAGGTAAGGGATATTATCGCCGGCCTTAAATCTGCGCAAGTAGTCCTCACCATGCCCAGGTTCAAGGTAGAGTCCCAGTTCTCCATGAAGAAGACCCTCAGCGACATGGGCATGCCGGTGGCTTTTACCGAGCAGGCGGATTTCTCCGGCATGGACGGCAGGAAGGACCTGCTTATCAGCGATGTGGTACACAAGGCTTTCGTTTCGGTGGATGAAGCCGGGACGGAAGCGGCCGCCGCTACGGGTGTGATTGTAGGAGTAACCTCGGCGCCATCCGAGCAAGCAGTGGTAACGCTGGACCACCCCTTCATCTTCCTTATCCGTGACATTAAGACCGGCGCAATTCTCTTCACGGGTAGAGTGATGAACCCTGCGTAAAGGAGTTAAGCCAGGCAGGTCTGCGGAAGGCGAAGACTCTATTAAAAAGGAGGTCGAGGGAGATTGCTTCGCCTTTCGACTTCTTCGGGGTTCCTCGCAATAACATGTCGGAGGCAGCCAGGTTATCTCAGACCACGTACCGCACAATCAGAAACCCGACCAGGGACGTGATAAAAATGGGCGGCAAGGCTGGCATGGGCTTCCCCTTGAGGAAACGCACGTGAATCCAGTAGGCGACTATGAGGCCAGCCAGGGAAAACACCGCCACAATGAGAGCCTGTGGAAATCCGTAAGCCATGAAAACCGAAACCGTGAGAATCAGCGGAAAGCCGATATCGCCGCCGCCCAGCACCGAAAACTCCCTCTCTGTTGCCTCGCTCTCCAGCATCTTGCCGAACCCCGCCGACTTCAGGTTGAGCGTCCACAATGATGCCCTCTTGGGTATAACGAAGGCGGGAAGGGTATCGGACTGGGACAGCTTCTTTGCCAGCCAGAGCATATATCCGATGCGGACTGCCACCAGGTCATAGATTGCCATTATCAGAAGCAGTATTATCACCGAGAATGGCGGCAGAATCAGGCCGAAAACGATTCCCACGCTGACTATTGCGAAAACCATGAGGAGGTTGTGCAGCCAGACTATCGGCCTCCAGAGCCACATCACGCCTGCAACAACAGCAATGAGGACAGCTATGACGATGGCAGCAAAAAAGTCTGCTGCTAGTGACAGGGGCAGGACCAGAAGGATGAAAAGCCCATAGCAGTACAGAAAGGCAAACATGATTCTCAGGAATATCCTTAGCTTCGACATCGGAATGAAAAACAGGATTAAACCAAGCACAACCACTACGCCGAAGAAGGAGGCCAGGGGTAACTGCAAAGACACCTCGGGAACGGCAATGTTGCTGCTTATCAGGAAATCCCTGGCCTGAAAAACAAAGTAAAAAGCCAGGGCTTCGGAGACAATAAAAAGCAGGCTGCTCCACAAGACCGGCCCGAATTTTGCTCTTCTTTCCATCAGTCTCCCATTATGGTCGGCATTTAGCGGTGAAGGTGTCTTGGGTTGCCTGCTGTGTCATTAAATGATAACATACAACATGACCCCCAGCGAAATGGTTTCGTTACGACAACGGTGAAACAGCAAGCCACAGGAAGTCGAAAGGAGTCCCTTTATGAAGCCAGACACCAAAGTAAGCACCAAGAAAATATATTGCCCGGACTGCCAGAAGCTGGTTATGCCCCGCGAGCAAAAGACCGGTAATGATGTCCGCGTGTCATGCTCCAGGTGCCAAAAACCCCTCTGGCTGTGGAACGGCATCTACTGGAAACGTCTTGAGCAAAGCGCCGTGGCAGAGAAGCCCAAAGAGAAGCGCAAGCGCTGATTGGACCGCGGGTGAGTGAAGCCACGCGGGGCTATACGAGGTCTGCGAAGAACACTTAGTGCAGTGTCTCAGAGATTACTTTACAATCATCGCACTCATATTGTCATTCCCGCGAAGGCGGGAATCCAGTATCACCACCCCACCTGAATTCCGTATCAAAGCTTGCCCCGTACCCAGATACGGGGTACGGAATGACACACTGCTAAGGTGTTACTGAGACAGTTGACTAGATTTGCGAGGCTGCGTCTGCGCCTTCACGGACGGCTTCAAGAATGCGGCGCGCCTCGATACAATCCCCCGCTTCGTAGACCTCGGGCACTTTGTCCTTAAGCGATTGGGCCAGCGTCCGGTTAGGCTGGTTGCCCGTGGCTAAGACGATGTCATCTGCCTCCAGGAGAGCCGGTTTCCCCTCTTTGTCTACCAGTTGAATGCCTTGAGGGGTGATTTGTTTGTATTCCTTAACGCCCGATACAATCTTGACCTTTTTTTCGTTCAAAGACTTCATCGTAAAACGCGTTACCCTGCCGAAGCCCAGGTTAAGCTCCGGCTTGCGAAAAACCAGAGTCACATTTTTGCCTTTCTCGGCCAGGAACTCAGCAGTCTCGGCACCCACCAGTCCCCCGCCCATGACTATGACTTTCTGCCCCACCTTCTTCTGACCGGACATGACCGGCGCGTAGTCGGTAACGTTTTTCCCATCGATGCCCGGTATATCCGGGGTGAAGGTGCTGGCGCCCACTGCTACTACCACTGCTTCAGGAGCGAAGTCCTGGACAGTGGCGACCGTTGCCTCTTTCCCCAGCACCACATCAACCCCTGGCTTCTTGAGCTGCGTCAGCAGGTAGTTGAGCAAATAGTTCAAATCGCCTTTGCCGGGAGGCAAAATTGCCAGGTTAAGCACTCCCCCCAGCTCCCGGCTTGCCTCCCACAGTGTCACTTTGTGGCCTCTCTGAGCAGCCAGGACAGCGGCCTCCATGCCGGCTATCCCGCCGCCGATGACCAGGACCTTTTTCCTCCTGGCTGCGGGTTTCATTTTCTCTGCGAACTCCCGCTCCCTGCCTACAGCCGGATTGACCGAGCACCAGATTGGGATGCGAGTTTGGACCACTGCCTCGGAGCACCTGGAGCAACCGATGCACTTGCACATGTCCTCCGGCTTTCCTTCGATGGCCTTTTTTACCATCAGAGGGTCAGCCAACAGGGAACGTCCCATATCGATAAAGTCCGCTTTCCCTTCCGCCAGGACCTGCTCTGCGAGGAACGGGTCATTGATTTTACCTGCGACTATAACGGGCACTTTTACCTGTCCCTTGATAGCCTGGGAATATGGGACATTGCAGGCCGGAGGAATCTGCATTACGGGCACTGCCCAGTAATCGGTCTCGACGAAGCCGCTGGTAACATCGATGGCATCGACACTCTTTTCCTCAAGCATCCTGGCAACGACAAGGGCATCCTTCAATTGAAACCCTCCAACCCTATCATCCCCTATCAGGCGATAAATGATGGGGAAATCAGGACCCACATTCCGCCGGGTGGACTCCACCACTTCCAGGGCAAACCTGGCACGGTTTTCCAGGCTGCCGCCGTATTCATCTGTTCTCTTATTGGTAAAGGGGGACAGAAACTCGGAGATAAGATAGCCGCTGGCCCCGTGAATCATCAACCCATCAAGGCCGGCCTCCCTTACCCTTCTCATCCCCCGGCCAAAATCATTTACCATGTTTCTGATGTCATCGATTGTCAGCACCCTGGGCACTATTTTGGTATATGGGTGGGGGACGTTGGAAGGGGATGCGGGGTCGTGCTCATCCGCCCTTCCCCGGTGCACATTCACCTGGCAAACAATCTTGGCCCCTTCACGGTGAATGGTATCAACGAGTTTTTTCATCTGAGGTATAAACCGGTCGTCGTCGAGACAGATACGGCCCTTATATCCACCCGCGCGGACATATGTTGCCTCCAGTACTATCAGGCCGACGCCACCCCTTACGCGTGCCAGGTAGTAGTCAATCAACCGTTCTGTAACTTCCCCCTCTGGAGTAAAAAGGCGCGTGGCCATGGGAGGGAACACCAACCTGTTTTTGAGTTCCAGATTGCCGATTTTGCCCGGTTCAAGGAGTTTTTTCAACTGTGTCATAATTCCTCTTCCACTAGAATTAATGGATTAAAACTTGTAAGCCTGGCGGTATTCGCACCATACCTCTCTCAGAATATCGCCGATTTCCCCCACGGTGGCGTAACATCTCACCGCATCCAGGACACTGGGCATGATATTGTTTTGAGGGGTTGCCGGAAGCAGAGCAGTATCCCTAATCGCTTTCAGGCTCCGGCTAACATTCGCGTTATCTCGGTTTTTCCTTAGCTCCTGCACCTCACGCGCCCTTGTTTCACCGACCTTCGGGTCGGCGCGGTAAACTCTCACCGGTTTCTCCTCTTCTCCCTCTGTGTGATAGGCATTCACCCCCACCCTGATAATTTCACCGCTCTCGAACTTTTTTTGCCACTCGTAGGAGTCCCTGGCCATTGTCATCTGAAAGTATTGCTCCTCAATTCCCTTTACCACCCCACCCCGCTTCTCTATGTTCTGAAGCTCTTCGTTTATCCTGGCTTCAATCTCGTGGGTAAGAGACTCGACCGCATAAGAGCCCGCCAGCGGGTCGATGTAATCGGTTACGCCGGTCTCGTTGCATACTATTTGAGAGCACCTGATTCCGGTCACCATGGCCTCCTGGCTGGGGATGCCGAATTGCTCATCGTAAGGCCTCGGAGCATACACGTCACAGCCCGCCAGGGTGCCTGCCAGCACCGCAATAGCTGTTCTGGCGATGTTATTAAGATATTGCTCGCGATGCAGACCGGTGCCGCCCTGCACCAGCTGCCACCTGGGGTTGAGCGACTGTGGTTTTTTAGCATGATACTTCTCTTTGACCACGCGCGCCCAGATTTTCCTTGCGGCCCTCATCTTGGCGATTTCTTCGAAAAAGTTGTCATGGTCGCAGGAGATGTGCATGGTGAGATTGGGCGCAATATCATCCACCGTCATGCCTCTTGCAATGGCATCGTCGAAGTAACAAAAGGCATTAGCCAGCCCGAAGGCAGCCTCGTGGACCGGGTTGGCGCCCTTTTCGGATAGATGCACGTAAGAGATATAAGAGCGGTAGCTGGGCACGTTCTTGTTGCAGAAGGCAACGAGGTCGGTGGCAAGGCGGAGTCCCGCTGCCGGCGGGTAGATGTAGTTGCCCCGGCACATGTATTCCTTCAGGATATCGTTCTGCGCCCACCCCTGGACCGAAGTCCAGGGCACTTTCTGCTTTTCGGCAACGCACAGGTGGCAGGCGAGACCCACCACCGCCAGCGCGTTCTGCACCTGGCCGATGAGCATCTTGCCGATGTCTATCCCTTCACAGGCTATCTCCCAGTCCCGCAGCGATGCCAGGGAGACGCCGGTGCGTCCCACTTCTCCCTCAGCGCGCGGGTGGTCGGGGTCGTAGCCGAGCTGGGTAGGAAGGTCGTAGGCTATTGCTACGCCATAGCTTCCCTCTTTCACCAGCGCTTTCCAGAGCTTGTTGCATTCCTGCGGTGTAGCGTATCCGGCATAGTTCTGGATAGACCAGAGCTTGCCGCGCGACATGGTAGCGGACATCCCACGGGCATAAGGGTATTCACCCGGGAAACCCAGGTCGCGGAGATAGTTGAAATCTATTTTTTCGAGGTCCGCAGGAGTGTATAGCCTCTCTATCGGAATTCCAGAACCGGTTACGAATTGTTTTTTCCGCTCTTTCTTGAATTCCTCGCGGTGAGCGTCTTCCCAACGCGCCATCTCTCTCTTCAAATCATCGCTCGGCATCTTTACCCCCTTCGAGGCAATCGTTACCGTTCTCGTGAGAATGTGTTTTTCGCCCAACCTCGATTGCGGGCTTCTACAAGTGGTGCCTGTTTGCAAGAAGTACAGGTTTCTGAGACTGTCTGGAGTGACAGTACAGGTTTAGACACCCTTGGTGGCTCTTTTATAGAACAGGGGCAGGTGGTTGCTAGTGTCCTGAGTCAAAAATTCTTCACACAATTTAGCATTCTTTTCAAGTCTCCCCTCCCTTGAGGGGAGAGGATTAAAGCCTGCCTGAGCTTGCCCTGAGCGAAGCCGAAGGGTACTTGATACGGGGGCGAGGGTGAAATCAGTCAAATTATGAATGGTCTTATAACTCAGGACACTAGCTTCCCTTGCGCCCCACGGTCTGCTTGATATAAGAAGTAATGGCATCCAGTCTTGTTCCTATGCCGAAAACTTCAGCAACGCCCTTTGACTTCAGCACAGGAACATCCTCCGGCTGGATGAATCCCCCCACTATTACTGGGATATCCCCTGCCTTCCTCTTTCTGAGCTCGTCAATTATCTTGGGAAGCTGAGTCATGTGGGCATCCGAGAGGGAACTTACGCCAATGACGTCAACGCCTTCCTGTATTGCCATATTGACGATTTCCTGCGGCGTAAGATGCAGCCCGCCGTAGATGACTTCCATGCCGCTGTCTTTGCAAGCCATCGCCACGTTAAGGATGCCCCTGTCATGGCCATCCAGCCCGGCCTTGGTCAGCAGAATCCTTATCGGTTTAGTTTTAGCCATAAGTCCGCCTTTCTCGTGAGACTCGCTTCTCCGTACAACAGGCTTGAGGCCCTTACCCTTACCCTTACCCTGACTCAAACCTAAGGGGAGGCAAGGCAAGGTTTCCTCTCCTGGGCTGTCTCATATCTGGTTTGCGCTGTAACCGGGTTAGCTTTGCAGTCCTCCCACGATGCTCATTGTCTCGGAGATATTCTTTATTTTTTCGATGTTATACATCAATTCCAGCGAACGGTCCTGCTGCGCCTGGGTCAGCAGTGGCTTGGTGAGCCTTTTGTACTGGCTGATGAGCTCGTCCCTGGTAAGCTCTCTGAGTTCGACCGCTTTCTTGGTGAACACCCTGCCATCCTTGAGTGTCACGGTGACGATAGCCTGCACGTCCGCCCTGGTGGCCGGCCACTCGGGATGAACCGTAACCTTTACCTTGCGGCGGGCTTCTTTGTATGGTTGGCTGAGCACCGCCTCAGGGGCAATGGAGTCCACCCACACCTCGCCCTTCAGAATAGCTGAGCCCAGAGCATGTTTCAGGCTGAAACGCGCTTCATCGCCGTTGGCCGGCTCGTCGAATCTCATCCAGTTAGTGTGGAAGCGGCTCACTTCCACCTCCACGTTCTTGATATCATCATAGGTGATGTTGTTCTCTTTCATAATCGAAAGGAGGGCATCGAGCGGGCGGTGAGATACATAGCAGCAGGTGTATTTCTTGATGGACACCTGTGTGCATTGCCAGGCATCGGTGCCCCAGTTGGCGGTAATCTTCGGAAGGTCGTAGTCACCCCGCCCGACCATCTCGTCAAGGAAACAGTTTTCCCCCTCCAGTATGTCTTTACGGGCGATGATGCCTTCCGAAACCAGGATGGCAGCTTCTACGCCACTCCGGGCGGCGCTCCTGAAGTCCAGGTAATGGGACATGGTGCCGGCTGTCGGCGTTATTCCGCTTGCCTGGGATGCGGCAAGGGCTATCGACATCGCCACACCCTCGGCATCCAGCTTCATCAGTTTCGCTGATGTGGCGGCGCAGCCCAGGAAGCCATACTTGTAGGGAGCAATGCGCTTGCTCGAAGAGGGCAGACAGGCAATCGATATTCTGCCCTGGACCTCGTGACCCAGGATATAGGCCGCCAGGACTTCCTTTCCGCTGGAACCCAGCTTCTCACCCATGGCCAGGGCATCGGCAAGGAGGTGCGTAGCGGCAAAAGCGCCGCGCATGCCCACATCTTCCATTTCGTTGCAGTGGCAGAGGGTTGCGTTGGCAAAAGCCGCGTAAGGAGCCACTGTCCTGAACTTGCTGCCTATCACCGTGGACTCCGGCCTGGCTCCCATTTCCTTGACGTACTTGTTTACTGTCCTGCCAGGAAAAGTCGGAGCACCGGCGACACATGTTCCCACAAAATCTACGAGCAGCTCTTTAGCCCTTTCGACTGCTTCCTTCGGGATGTCCTCCAGATTAGTATCTACCACATACTGCGCAATATCCAGAGTAGTTCCCATTTCTAACCTCCCTAATATTGTTTTCAAGAATAGTCTGAACGGTCGAGCGTGGCTCGCTCTCTTACTCGATTACACATGCCGCCATTAACGCGTTGAAGGACATTTTTGGAAAAACTACGTTTCAAGAATCGGATTGGGCTTTCCGTAAAACTTTAGTATAACCGCGTTAGATTGTCAACTCTTGTGCAGGATTATTGTCCTATTTCTTGGTCTTTGACGATTGGGCGGCAATACTATACAATGCGAGGTGCGCAGGTCCTGGAATATTGCGAGGAAAACCCGGACCTCACCTTTGCCAAGACGGGCTAGTGTCCTGAGTTATAAGACCATTACATAATTTGTCATTGCGA
>JACPPQ010000016.1 GCA_016190925.1 Chloroflexota bacterium
GGACAGGGTACGGGGCAGGCTCTTTGCGAAAGGGAGACGCTTGTATTTTCATCCTTCGTGGTGCTGGCTGCAAGCCAGAATGAAAAATTCTCACCTAAAGAGGCTTAAACGGTTTCCTAATTCAGGACACAATAAAAACCAGTCAATTGCCCTGGCGTCCCGCGAGACGCCCTCTTCGGCGAATTTCAGTTTCATTATTGTCACTCTCCGCACAGGCGGGGAATCTACTTCATCCAACGGGTAGACCTCCGCTCCCGTGTCAAGCACGAGGCAAGCTTCGCAGGGGTGACAGTTTCGCGTGAGACCTAGTCAATGGCTCAAGAGGTTTGATAGCATCATGGTGGAGATACTCCAGAATAAGAATTCTGCCACCAGGTTCCAGATACTGGTGGAAATTGCTGCCAGCGGGCCGAACGTGCAGCAAAGAAACATCGCCGCAAGGCTGGGGGTTACCCCCCAGGCAATATCGGACTACATCCGCAAACTGGTGGATGAGGAGATGGTACTGTCCACCGAACGCTCCAGCTACCGCGTAAGTCCTCAAGGTGTCAACTGGATGCTGAAGGTGCTCAGGGAGCTCAACGATTATGTTTCCCTGGTTACCAAAGCCATCACCAACATTACCGTCTGTGCCGCCATAGCCGAATCTGATATAGCTCAGGGACAGACAGTGGGGCTGAAGATGAAGGATGGTCTGCTCTTTGCCACCGGCAAGGTCGAGGGCGCTAAAGGCATTGCCGCTTCAACTGCAAAACGGGGGCAGGATGTGGACGTCTCTAATATCGAAGGACTGGTGGAGCTGACCAAAGGCAAGATAAGCATCCTGCAGGTGCCTAACATCCATAAGGGCGGGTCACGGCATACCGACGTAGAGCGACTGCAAGACCTGATAAACGATAGTCAACAGGTCGGCGCTATCGGCATCGAAGCCCTGATAGCACTGCGGCAGGCAAACATCGAGCCCCGCTATCTTTACGGCGTCACCGAGGCCGCTATCGAGGCAGCCCATTGCGGGCTATCTTTCGTGATAGTCTGCACCGTTGATGCGGTCTCCGGTCTGATTGGGAGACTGCAAGAAGAGAAACTCGACTACGAAATAATGGACATTCTCCGAAAGACGGAGTAACAAAGGTTATCTGAAAATATCATTTTAACGAAGAACTATCCTCGCTCCCACTGGATTCCAGCCTACGCTGGAATGACAGTCTTAGAGATAATCCAGTTCGGCAGCCTCAATATCCCGTTTAGCTTTCTCTGCTCCTGCACAGGTATTGACAGCCATCTGTTTCATCACTATAATAGCAAGTATACTTGTTTTAAGGCAAGTGGGTTTGAACAATGGCAAAGACGGGAATTATCATACTTGTGCATGGCAGCCGCGGCGAGCGTGCGGTGATAGAAACACCGCAGGTTCTGCAAAGAATTGCTCAGGGTCTCAGGCTGCTCCTTTCCCCGGAGGTTGAAGTCACCGGCGCGGCTCTCCAGTTCAATCACCCCGATATGCCGGAGGCTGTCAAGTCGCTGGTGGCACAAGGGGCTACCCGGATAGTGGTGGCTCCTTATTTCCTCTTCTCCGGGAAACACGTCACCGAGGATATCCCTCAACTTGTCGAGGAGTTCAGGCACGCCTACCCGCAAACACAATTCGTGGTGACCGGCAACCTCGGCCTGGACGAATCCTTCGTCAACCTGATGGCGAAACGCATAATCGACGCGGTGCCAGCTCTTCGGTCAAACTCACAGCTTCCGTCCATCTCTACCAGTCCTATCGAGGAGCAAAGCATGGACATAGTGGAAGACCTGCTACCGCCTCTGCCTGCCACTTCTGAAGAGGAACGGAAGGTAATAAAGCGCATTGTCCACACCTGCGGCGACCCCCAGATTGCCAGCCTGGTAAAGTTTAGCCCTTCGGCGGTTTCCAGCAGCTTCAGCGCCATCGCTAAGGGCAGCGCTATCATTACCGATGTCCGCATGGTGGCTACCGGCATTAACAAACGACTGACCCAAACATTCGGCTGTCCTCTTGTATGCAGTCTGGATGGGATGAATCCGGAAGATGGCGAGACACAGGCATCTACACGTACGGCCGCGGCAATGCGCCGTACAGGCGCGAAGCTTAATGGCGCCATAGTAGCCATCGGCAATGCCCCCACGGCTCTTCTGGCCCTGATTGACATGATTGACCATCAAGATATAGCTCCGGCGCTTGTAGTTGGGATGCCGGTCGGTTTCGTAAAGGCTGCCGAGGCAAAGGCAGAGCTGATGAAAAGAGACATCCCTTACATCACAGTGACGGGTACTCGCGGTGGCAGCCCGATGGCAGCCGCCACGGTCAACGCACTATTGAAAATTGCCGTGGAAAATAACGGGCATGTATAAGCTAAAGTTCGCGGAAAAACCGCAGAAAAGGATGACCGGACAGAGTTTCCGCTGTGCGGGAAGTCGATTCATGATTGCGTTAGCGATTATCGCGGGATTCCTCTTTCTGTACCCTACTCCAGTTTACGCCATGCACATCGCGGAGGGAATTCTGCCGGCGAACTGGGCCGCACTCTGGTACGTGATAGCTTTAGCCTTCGTGTTTACCGGCATTCGCGTGGTCAGGAAGAAGACAAAAGAGGTTAGGGGACTCATGCCTCTTCTGGGATTGACCGGCGCTGCCATCTTCCTTATCTCGGTCTTCCCTATTCCGGTGCCCATCGCCGGAACAAGCTCTCACCCCACCGGCACACCTCTGGGAGCAATACTGGTAGGGCCGTTCACCAGCGTTGTCCTGGGAGCGCTGGCGCTTCTTATCCAGGCGTTATTCCTGGCGCACGGCGGAATCAGTACCTGGGGAGCGAATATCGTTTCTATGGCTCTTGTTGGCTCTTTCGCCGGAGACGGCGCTTTTATTTTGCTTAGAAGGTTCAATGCCTCGATATTTGTTTCTGCCTTTGCCGCCGGGCTCCTTGGCGATTGGGCAACCTATGCCGTCACCTCTTTTGAATTGGCCTCATCTCTTCACGGCACCGGTTCCCTGTGGGGCATGTTCGGAGCTATCGTCCTGGCCTTTGCCCCCACCCAGTTGCCCCTGGGGATTCTCGAAGGGCTATTCACCGGTGGAGTAGTGGTGGCTATCTATCAGCGCCGTCCAGAGCTGCTGTCACATCTGGTGGGGACTCTTAAACCGTTGCCTGATTTATTGAAGGAGAGCAGTCAGTGAAAAGTGTCGGAAAGATAGCTTCCACCGGTATAGTTATTGCGGTCGCCGCTTTCGCAATCTGGGGATGGTTGGCACTGGCCGGAAGCAAGCCTCAGGGAACGGAAGCGCCCTGGAGTGGAGTGGATGTCACTGTGGTTGAAAAGTATGCCGCCGATGCCGGGAGGGAGGCCGAGAAGCCCCTCATTAACACTGACCAGGGAGACCTGCTGCTTTTTGTTTTTGCGCTGGGCGGGGTGGCAGGCGGCTTTGTCGCGGGTTACTGCTGGAGAAGGCTTATGGCAGAGAAGACAAGGGGAGACAGCCAGTGATAGGCCTGGATAAAATGTTCGCCACCGGCATTTTACTGGTCGTGGCCTGCCTGGCAATTGCAGGGGCACTGGCATTCTCGCAGGAGCCGTTCATCAATACCAACCAGGGAGACCTGCTGCTATTTGTTTTCGCACTTAGCGGGGGTATCGGCGGATTTATAGCAGGATACGGCTTGAGAAAGCGGATGACCGAGAGGACCGGAAGGAGGGGAGCAGCCAGTCGGAATTACTAAGAGTCTCATAATAATCTGGACGCAGGTCTCCCCCTTTGAAAAAGGGGGACTGAAGGGGGATTTGAAAATCCCTCTCATTCTCCCCTTCGACTTCGCTCAGGGCA
>JACPPQ010000079.1 GCA_016190925.1 Chloroflexota bacterium
AAAGTTGAGATATGAATGTCCGCTCCAATATAATTCATCTGGGTATCTCCTTCGCTACTATTTTGATTTGTTGCTACTTCAATTTTAGCGTAGGGATACCCACGGTTTCATTATTTCAGTACCGATTATCAATGTACCATTTTGTCATTTCATTTGCTCCCAATTTGGTAACATGCTATAATCCTTATTGATGCACGTCATCTCGCGCAAAAAACTGAGAGAATTTTGGGAGAACCATCCAGATGCTCGAGCCAGTCTTGAATCTTGGTTTGCTGATGTAAAACATACCGAGTGGCAGAAACCCGAAGACATTAAAGCCATCTATCGGAATGTGAGTATCCTTGGTAATAACCGGGTTGTCTTCAATATTAAAGGGAACAAATATCGTTTAGTTGTTGCAGTTCAATATACATTCAAGATAATATACATTCGTTTTGTCGGTACCCATCAGGAGTATGACGGGATAGATGCGGAGACTATTTGAGGAGGTAATATGCTAGTTAAAGTTAAACCAATAAAATCAGAAACGGATTATGAAGATGCCCTGTTGGAAATTGAAAAATTGTTTTATGCAAAGCCGGGAACGCAGGAAGCAGACCGTCTGGAGATTCTAACAGCGCTGGCCGAAGCGTTTGAAAACCAACATTATGCTATCCCTTTGCCGGACCCAGTTGAGGCTATTTTATATTTCCTTGAAAGCCGCGGTTTGAGTCGAAAAGACCTGAAGTCATACCTCGGCAGTCGGGCGCGGGTTTCAGAGATTTTGAACCGTAAACGTCCTTTATCACTAGAGATGATCCGGCGATTACATCGTAACCTTGGTATACCAGCCGAGGTCCTGATTCAACCATATGAAATCCTTCAGCGGGCTTCTTAGGCAGGCTCTTGAGGTGCGATAGTTAATGAAAAACATGTCTCGAAGGTACTCCCTATTGATACCCCAGCTCCAGTTAGCTTCAAAAGAACCTCGCCTAAGTTATCAATAGGTGGAACTGACATCTTGCCATCAGGACGGCGACCGCAGGCTTGGAGGAGGGTGTACTTGCAAATAGTTGGTCTCATTGTCATAGGGCTTCTCATTCTCGGACTGATTGCAGCTCTCATTGTTGCCATTTTCCCATCTGTTGGCTATCGTGGGAAGCGACATTCGGGGCGGACCTGGAGGCCAGAGGCAGCCGGGGTTCTGGAGATTATCGCTGCATTGTTCTGGGGTGCCACGTCGTACCTCTCATTAGCAGGACCTCCGCCAAAGGGGGACGTGTACGTAGGGGGCTATGCCTTCTCGCCCTTCTTCATGGCGATAGCCGTGCTGGGCTTTGTCGGAGGTGTTTTTGCTCTACGGAGGAGGAACTACGGCGTGGCATTGAGCGGAAGCATAGCTCTCTCTTTTGCTGCAGGATTTGGCATACCAGCTCTAATCCTTATCATCCTATCGAGAAAAGAATTTGACCGACCCGGCCATTAGTCTGCCAACGCAAGCCAGTTTCCTGCCAACATCAGCGCCAATGCAAGCACCACTGCCAACAGCGCAGTGGAGAAACCTTCAGGCAGGCCCTTTGTGTTCGTTGCAAGTCTGACGACTAGCCGATACAATTATGACAAGCCTAGTGTGGAGCTAGGTTAGGTCAAAGGCGTATCCGAAAGTTCGGCCTATTGATACCCCGGCTCCATTTTTGTGCTACTTCTGCTCTACAATACAATGGTGCTGCTTTCCTTCACACTGAGTGGACACAGGTTGCCACATCCCTTTAATTGCCAGCCGGAACTGCGATATTGTCGAGTAGCCTTGACAACAAGTCCCTCTTGTCTTACTCTATAAGTAAGACGACCAATGGAGGGAAACTATGGCTATTATTAAGGTATCTGCCAAAGGTCAACTGGTGATTCCAAAACCAATGCGGGAGGCTATGGGGCTCGTGGAGGGTGTTAAATGCCGCGTCGACAAGGTCGGTAACAAAATCGTCCTCCGGCCGGCTGGTATGGCCGAGCAAGCGACCTGGCGACGTTGGAGAGGAAGGCTCAAAGGCACAAGAGCACTTGAGGCTCACATCGAAGAACACCGCCGAGAGATAGCCCAAGATGAGCATAGTATTTGACACTTTCGCTTTGATGGCCTGGTTGCAAGAGGAACCAAGCGCCCCGCAGGTCGAAGATTGGCTGGTCAAAGCCGAACAGAAAGACATTGATGTATTTGTCTCCATTGTAAACCTGGGAGAGGTCTATTACCGCATGCAAAAACTTGGCCAGGATGAGGCAGCAGAAGAGTTCTTGCAGGATATTCGAATGAGGGCCATCCCGCTCAAGGCGGCTCCCGCTACTAACCGGCGTGTGTGGGCGGCGGCCAGGCTGAAAGCCAAATATCCCATTGCTTACGCCGATGGGTTTGCCGCCGCACTGGCTCAAGAACTGCATGCCCCTTTACTTACGGGTGACCCTGATTTTGAACTGCTAGCCAAGGAAGGCGTGGTCCAAGTAGTGTGGCTGCCTTTTCCTCGGACTTAACGCGGTTCTGCTGGGTACACCCCAATGCGCAAACTCTTGGAACTGAGAGCCCGGCATAACTGGGCCTGGTACGTATTGTTTGCTTCTTGCTCATCCCCCGGCCGGATAAAGGAATCGAGAGAAGCCAAAGCCTGTCTGAGCGGTTAATGCTCAGGCTAAAGGTCAAGGCAAAGTCCTAGTCAGCCCCATCTATTGATACCCCAGCCCCACTTAACCGAGTCTTACTAATGGTCTCATAATAATCTGAACATAATCCCTTTCCAGACAGAGGATGTAGGAAATTTGAAATCCCTCACAATCTCCCCCTGTCCAAGCCAGGGGCAAGTTCCCCGTATCAGGTACCCTTCGGCTTCGCTCAGGGCAGGCTCAGGCAGGCTTTTGCGAAAGGGAAAGCTATTTCCATGATTCTATCTAATATGAGACGGTTAGTAACACCATGTGCGATTACATCGCCACGAGTTCGTAGACTGCGATTTTTATCCCTTTCGGGATGTGCGGGTGGCTCTTAGCAATGTTGACTGCGGCTCCCAGGTTGTTGGCTTTAATAATGCTGTAGCCTGCGACCGCATTCGCGCCGGTCGCCCTGGCTCCAGCCTTGCTGACAGTCTTTCCGGGTTTGGTGGGGGCACCCATTTCGACCACGGCTTTGCCAAGTTTTTGAAACCAGTCTGTCCAGATTTCCATCTCTTTCTTCATCTGCTCCGGGGTTGCCGGGTGGCCTTCTTCCATGCCGCCGTAGTAAAGGAAAAGATAGTTCGCCATGTCTCCCTCCTTCTGTACTCTTCTTCCAAATATTATATACTACGCCAGCCTTAGATGTAATAGTTGATAGCGGCAGTTCGGGCCAACTCGAGAAACGCGCCCAGCCCCATTACGCCATCCATTTCGGGAATCAGTTCGGCAACAGTGATGTTGAGCGTTCCCATGGCGTTTGGGCAGGCATAGAGCTTCAGCCCCAGCTTTTTGGCATCGGTAAGCTGAGCGGCGAGAGTCGTTATTCCTCCCGTTTTCAGTCCCCGCTCGAAACTTGCCCTGACCTCCGGGGAAGTCCCCTCCATGTCAGCCAGGCGACCGCGTACAAACCTCCTCAGGCCATCAAAGGTGGCCAGAAGGTGTACTTCCATGCCGGAAGCCAGGGCAACGAGGGCAATCGAGAGCGCATAGGATGTCCGGTCATAGGCGCCGCTATGCAGGATAATGGTGACCCGCTCTTTTGCCGGGGATGATTCGCTCACTGCTTTCCCTTGCCCCGGATGGTATCCGCCCACTCCAGCAGAGGGACGCCCTGTGCGCGAGAGCAAGCGTAATGGTCTGCCAGTTGCTCCAGCCTCTCCGGTGGCAGCCGCTCAGCGAGTATGTTCAGGCCATCGCAGTTGCTGACGTGGACCAGTAAAGCCCTGGCTGCGCGAGCGACTGTCCTGCGCTCCTCTTCCGACAGGGCTGGCTTGGAAAGCAGTGAAGCCGCAACCTTCGCTGTTTCAATAGCGCCATCGTGTTCTTTTATGAGGCTGTCCACATAATCGCCGAGGAATTCCCTGAGGGTCTGGTAAAGAGCCTCTTCCTCGTAGCGAAAGTGTGGCCCGACCATGGTATTGATGCGTCCCAGGATTTCCCGGGCCCCAGCAAGGTCGCCTGCCTCGGCAGCACCGGCCAGCTCCAGCAGGCTATCCCGCACTTTGCGGTGGTCCTCTCTGAATTCGATAATTGGGTCTAGCCTGGTAATCATATTAGTCCTCCTTAACACATTCTATGAAATTTGATTACCTCGAAAATAAATCAAATTAACCGATGGCCCTCGCCTCAGGCAGGGCGGGCGGGTCCGAGACCCGCCCTTACAACATTTTCATTGTTCGCGGGTTGCCTATTCTCTTCCGGCTGTCCTATTGTCTTCAAGATAGAGTTGTCTGGCCATTGCCTTGCCGCTTTCCGTCAGGAACACTTTCTCTATGATAGAGGTCAGCTTGTGCGTGTCCTTAATATCATATTCATCGGCCAGATTGACCAGCCAGTCCGCATCATAGAGGATTTTGAAGTTGAGGGTATTTATTTTGCCGGGACTGTGGTGATGCGCTATTATCTGGCAGATTTCCTCAATCCGTTCCGGCTCTAAGCTCAATCCGGCCAGGATATTCCAGGCGATGGGAGGCCCTTCTTTTTCCTGGTACTTGCCGCCGGCGCTGCCGTATTTTTTCTCCGCCATGTGGATACCGATGTCATGCAGCACCGCAGCGCCAATCACGGTCAGATAGTCCCCACCCTCTTTCTCAAAAAGCTCCTCGGCGTACTGCGTCACCCGGCGCGCGTGCTTGATTCGCCTGGCGTCCTCACCAAAGTAGGCTTCCATCTCCTGCAACAATGCCTGCTTGAGAGCATTCATATCGCTATCAGAGAACATAGTGCATCATCATATCCAGCCGCCCGTGTTTTATCAGGTACATGCCGGAGAACTTCATGACCTCGCGGATTCTTTCCCGATACCAGGGGGCATAGCAGTGAATTGTGCATTTCTTGCACATGGGTTTGGGGTCCTGGGGACAGAGGAGCAATTTGACCACAGCGTGCTGCAGCAGCTTGCTGCATTCGGGACAAAGCACCAGGTCCTTTTTCTCAAGCACCTCACGTAAGCGTTCGTCTTTGATTGGGAACGGCTCTTTGGCGCCGTCATGCTTTTCTTTGCAAAAAATAGCGACAAAATCGGCGACGGTGCCCATGTCTTTTGCCACCCTATCGTTTATTCTGTTAAAGAGTTCCGACATGCTAAGTCCTTTCCTTCTACTGTCTCCTCGATGGGTATGTTAGGCCCCTTTTGTCACACCCTGTCTTGACTCTATCTCCTGGAAAACCCTGCTAACGCTCTCCATATCCCCCGACTTCAGATGCATCTCCGCCATCCCGAAGAGTATATTGTCTTCCTTGTAGATGTGGTCTCTCAACACCCCGATGAAGTGCGAGCCAAGCCTGTTCATCAGTACCCTGGCAGTGGCATTACCGGAGTCTTCGAGATATATTGCGAAATTTTTCTGCATCTCGGCATTGGTTCTTCTGAGGTCTTCGTGCTCGGCAAGCATAACGCCGAGGGGCCCCGCCTGCCTGGGGGTAAACTTTTCCATCTGGGGGAAAAGTGCCTCTTCCTCTTTGGCAAAGTGCACCCAGAAATCGGTCTGGAAAAAGGATGCCAGTTCCCTTAATTCAGCAGAGGTCTCCGCTTTACCATCCGGTCCAAGAATGATTCTTTCCAGAGCATCCAGTTTTTGCTTTACTGCCATGTGCTCTTCCCGCAGCAGGTCTGTCGGTCTCTGTGTCATCGTATCCATCCTTTTCTATAAATCCTAAGCACGAAATCCTTTCAGCGTGCCCAGGCGCGCTCAGGGCAGGCTCTTTGCAGGGAGAAATCCCCCTTACTCAATCCCCCTTTGCGAAAGAGGGAGAACACCCCGCCCCTGGATTCCCGCTTGCGCGGGAATGACAAGGGGGTTATTTTCGCAGCAAATTATCGTACCCTTTTTATCTTTACTATCCAGTCCTTTGGGCCGCTCTGCTCATACTCCCACTCGAATTGCCCTTTATACTCTGCCTCGAACTGGTAGCGGAGCGGCTTGGGGTCGTGGTCATTGATGATGCGCAGGGTCTCGCCCGGTTTCAATGCCACCCACTTTTCGAAGATAAGCTCGTGCCTCTCAAAAGGCATGATTGACCTCAAGTCGAGATTCTCAATCCTGGTATCTATGTTTGCCATTTTATTGTCCTCCTTATTTTTACTCTCGAATCTTATAAACTCGCTCAGGACGCAGCCCCTGGATAAGGGCTTGCATTCCCTGTCCATCCTGTTGCAGCGGTCGCCCAGTTGATGCGGGCAGCCCCAGCTCATTTCTTATCTCACGACATCCTGCGGAGTGAAGCAGCAATAGCCTATCTTGTCCGCTCCCTTCTTGACCTCCGCCCATTCCTCCTCGTTCAGCACCTGGAGGGCAATCTGGTACAGGATGTTGTCCTCTTTGAAAATGTGGCTTCCCAGCTCTTTGGTCAGGTATTTGCCAAGCTCTGTGACCCTGGCCTTAAACAGGGGGAATTCTATGTCACGGGAGTCATGGGACAGCTGGTAAAGCTCCTTTTTTCGTTTCCTGAACTCCACATGGTCCATCTTCATGATGCTTGGCGGCTCAACGATGTCGTGGGCCTCCAGCACGGGGAACAGCACCTCTTCCTCACGCTGGTGATGGCTCTCCGCCTCGACCAGATGATGGGAGACATCCTTCAGCTTTTCACGGTCTTCCCCGAACTCATCGAAGCTGCCGGTATCCTCGAGCCTTTCTACCAGGGCACCCAGCTGATTCAGTGTATCGAGGATGATTTTGTGTTCTTCCATAAGGGTATTCACCGGGTGGGGTGCCGAGACCTCGACTCTCTGAGCAAGCAGGCTGTCCTTCATCACTTCGAGGTGGATATCGCACAGGCTGCTCCTTATCTCTTCATGGGAGACACCTTCCCTGATAAGCTCCTGCTCCATGACACCGAGCGTGGTGGCGTCAACCTCCCGCAGCAGCTCCCTGGCCTTCTCCTTTGCCTGCTCCTGGTCGCCTTCCTTCAGGTCCCTGAGCAGCTCCCTGAATTGCTCTTTCTTTTCATCTTTTTCGGTGGACTTCCGCTTAATGTTCAAAATCCACTCATCGGGGCCTTCCTTCTCGAAGGAGACATCGAACTCACCGCGCGCCTTGAGCATGTAGACCAGGGGCACGGGATTGAATTCGACGATGAGCCTCAGCACCTGGCCGCCTGCCAGCTCTTCGATGCTGGGAAAAATCAGCCCCTCTTTTTCGGCATGCTCCAGTCCTTTAACATCTATGGTTTTCGTATTATTCATTTAGTCCCTCCTTTCTATTTTGAGCCACCGGTCGATTTCCTTTCTTCCGATGAGCATGTCCCTGACCTTTTCCATCCAGAGCTCCTGAAATTCTCGTTTTTCCTCCGCGCTGGCGGCTTCCCAGAGAACTTGTTCCATGAGCCTTCCCATGCGGCCGGCTTTTTCCGGAGGGAAGGGAATCAGGCGGGGATATAGCTTGACCAGTACGCCCTTGCTGTTATCCAACCTTCTAAACTCGAAAGACATCGCTTCCGTGTCTGGTTTGCGGGGGTCGAACTTGAGCAGGTCCTTCCTCTTGAATTTGTGTCCCAGACCTCTAAAACCGGTAGCCGGAGCGGCGCCGGTGATGAAGCTGAAGACCTGTGCCACTACCCCATAAACACCCTCGTCCGGTTCCCCGTAGACCGTGACAGCGAGCTCTCCTCTAACGGGTGTCTCGCCGGGGTATAGCGCCTCCAGGGCTTTCTCGCAGACGAGGTAGGCGCCGGCCACGGTGGGGCAGGCGTGACCGGCCATCTTCACCACATCCACAAAGCGGTATTCTAAAGTCCCGCCGTCGACAAGCGCCCCCAGGGTCTCCGCCAGCGGCTCTTGAAACCTCAACGGTCTCACTTCCTCCAGGAAATCCCGGAAGGAGGCTTTCATATTCGTTTCTGCGATTTTTGTCCCTGCCATTTGCGAAATCCTCCCGGTTTATACCGCGACTAGTTTTTTGACTTCAGGCACCTCTTGCCTGATTACCCGCTCCACGCCCATCCGCAGGGTCATGGTAGACATCGGGCAGCTGCCACAAGCACCGGTCAACCGCACGGTTACCACATCGTCCTTGACATCAATCAGTTCGACGTCTCCACCATCCGCCTGCAGAGCGGGCCTTATCTTGTTCAGGGCGGCTTCTACTTTCTCACGCATTGTCAACTCCTTTACTTCTGCATCCATGTTTTAGTTTCCTACCTTTCTCCATTTTTGCGACATTTCCTCAAGCTCTTCAGCGGTTAGCAGGCTCTTTGCGATGGGCAAGAGCGATTCGTTCTCTTTCTTGATATGCTCTCGCAGAAGGCTTTCTATCACTCCGCCCTCTTTCTGTATTATGGCACTTAGAGTTTCATCCTGCCCGTTCCCATTTTTCTGCAACTCGGCCAGTTTTTCCTTCAGCCGGTCGTAGTGTTGCCATACCTCACCATGGTCCTGGAGCAGCAGCTTCGTCGGGCTCTTTTCCCCTCCGATGTGCCTGTCCAGGTAAGGGAAAAGCACTTCTTCTTCACGGCGGAAATGCAGTCTGATATCCTTATCGAAGAACTCAAGCACCTTATCCAGGTGGCCGAGGCCTCTATCCCGCACCGGTGAGTCTGCCTTCAATGAACCCAGTTTGAGGCAGAGACTGGCTCCCCGCAGCAGCCCTATGTTTTCCAGCGCGCGGTCATGTTCCCGCTTGAGCACGTCCAGGGGAGTGCCGGAAAGGTCATCCTGCGCTCCGGGCTTCAGCCTGGCATAAACCTCCGGGCCGACACACTCTTTGGCATGGGGGCACCAGTCGATGCAGGACACCTGCTGCTCGCGGAATACCTTGTTGCCGCAGTTGCGGCAGGTGGCTTTGAGCTCATCGGTCCAGATCTCTACTTCTCGACCGCAGCCGGGGCAGTTGTAAAGCTCCGGCCTCGGTTCTCGGATTACACGTGACCCGGGACATGATTTATCGAATGTCATCGTTGTAACCCCCTCTCTTATTGCTACAGTTTTACTATAACACCCGTCCTTCCGTGTGCATACGACTTTTGTCGGAAAGGGGGACGGAGGCCTTACAGGGGAGCTTCATTAGCTTCGACACCACCTTGGCTAAAAGAGACGACAAAAGTCCCTTGCCAAAAGAGAACTTTTGTGCTAATATGTTTTGACAGGAAACAAATCAAAGCTGGATAGATAGGGGGATTCGTTTTTCTAGTTATGTTAAGTGGAGGCTAATTTCGGTTGACATAATTATTTGGGTTTGATTCGTTTTGTTGATAACTTATGTCAAGTCGAGGCTAAAACGGACTAGTGAAAATATTCGTTTTGATTCGTTTTTTGGCTTAGGTTATGTAAAGTAGGAAAGGAGAACTCAAAACTCATCCACCTCAGGCGGACAAAAATCAAAACCAAAGCTTAAAAGTTAAAACTGAGCTAAGAGCTAAAGAATTTAGCGCCACAGTAGAAAGCCATCAGGGGATGCCCAGGCAGGGTTCATCCTGAAGGGTTCTCCCTGAAGGGACTCGCCTGAGGCAAGCGTCACGGGTTGCTTAAGGCCAAAATGTACCCGGGCGATGATTGAGATTGCTTCTTCCGCCTGAGGCGGACTCGCAAAGACAGTTGTTGTTGTCTTCATGGGTTCTTCTCAGTTTAATGCCGGGCGACCACAGGGGGGTTCGTCCCTACGGTGTTTAGAGCCTGTCTCATAACTCAATAAAAACGCTGGGAAAAGATAAAAATCAACGGCTCACAGGTCCG
>JACPPQ010000003.1 GCA_016190925.1 Chloroflexota bacterium
GGGTCTAATAACGCATAAAATAGATTCCCCGCTCCCGTATCGGAGTACGGGACAAGCTTCGCGGGGAATGACAATAATAGACATTGAAATTAAGCCGTAACCGCGTTTCGCGGGACGCTACCTGTCCTAAGGCTATTGACAATATCATGGTAAACATCGCACAATATAGTAAGAATCTGAAACTAACAGACGCAAATGCTATGAAGGGGAACAAGCCTGATTAGTCCCCCGGTTTATGCGGTAAAGCGACAGGTTCTGGCTGAACATAGAATACGCTAAAAGGACTTCAAAAACATGGCTCGCAAAGGTGGGGAAGGTGCAGGGAGAGGCGGTGTCCAGGGAGCAGCGCTAAGAAACAACCATCAAGGGACGTTGAAAACCAGGGTTTCTTCACCGTCGCTGTTTGTCAGCGTAATAATTCCAGCAAAGGATGAAGCGCACTCTATAGGTGCACTGCTCAGCAGGGTCCGGGAAACCCTTTCCAGCACTCTGCATGAGATAATCGTGGTTGACGATGGCTCAACAGACAAGACCCGGGAAATAGCCCGGAGCAAGGGCGCTTCATTAGTAGTCTCTCACCCCAAAAACCTCGGCAAGGGCGCCGCCATGAAAACCGGGGTGCGGAGAGCCTCCGGCGACATCATCGTCTTCCTTGATGCCGACGGTGCGCACGATGCAGAGGACATACCCGCGGTGATCAGGCCAATCCAGGAAGGGAAAGCCGATTTTGTCATTGGCTCAAGAAGTCTTCCTGGCTCAAGGGTTGCGAGTTCCCCTTTCCACCGCAGGCTGACCAACAACATGGCCTCCTTTACCATTTCTACCATTGTTTCAGTCCTTCTGCCCCTATCAAGGTCGTTTAGCCACATCACCGGAAGGTCAAGACCTGCCGGGCATCCTCACTCAAAGCGCCAGCCGAATCGGAGGTGGACGAAGATAACTGACTGCACCAGTGGTTTCAGGGCTATAAGTAAAGAGGCGTGGAACAGGCTGGAATTAGCTTCTGAAGGGTTTGAAATAGAGGCGGAAATGATTTATGAGGCAGCTAAGAACAACCTCGCCATTATTGAAGCTCCCATAGCATGCCACTGGGATAGCAATCACTCTCATCTCTCGGTGTTCGGTGATGGGTTTGTCACTCTCAAACTGCTGGTGGGGAAGCTGGCAAACACCGCTAAAGGAAGCAGGCCGGTGGGAAGAACGCAGACTGCCAGCCGGCGAGGATAGGTTTGGCTAATCCGGCTAAGGTCCTGGTCACGGATGCTCAGATGAGGAACTCCCTCGCGGTTATTCGTTCTCTCGGGGGAAGGGGGCTGGAGGTAACTGGCGCTGAAACGACACGATTTGCCACCGCTCTTTTTTCGAAGTATTGCCGGCATAAACTCATTTATCCGGGACCTGATAACTATCCGGATAGATTTGTAGATTGCATACTGAACGAGGTCAGGAGCGGTGGGTATCGGGCTATTTTCCCGGTCACCGATAGCTCTGTATTGGCTATTGCGAAACACAAGAAAGAATTTAGCAAATACACGCTGGTCCCTCTTCCAGACACAGAAGTCTTGATGCAAGCCATGGATAAAGCTGAGACTATAAGAATTGCACAGAAAAATGGGTTAGCCTGTCCTGAAACGCATTTCGTGAACACCCCTGATGAATTGGACGCAATCAAAGATAGACTCACGTTTCCTGCGGTCATAAAACCCAGGAGGAGTTCCGGTTCGCGGGGACTGGCCTTGTGTCGTTCGAAAGAAGAATTATCGCAGAAATATCAGGACGTCGCAGCATCATACGGGCCTTGCCTGGTTCAAGAGTATATCCCCCATGGAGGTGATGAGCTGGGGGTTTACCTGCTGCTTAACCACAACTCTGAGCTCAGGGCAGTCAGTGTGCAGAGAAGGCTGAGGTCTTATCCGGTATCGGGAGGCCCGAGCACGCTTCGTGAGACAGTCAGCAGGCCTGACCTGGTGGAAATCGCCATGCGATTACTAAAAGCGATGGCATGGTGGGGTATTG
Source organism: Chloroflexota bacterium (assembly GCA_016190925.1). Lineage (GTDB taxonomy): Bacteria > Chloroflexota > Dehalococcoidia > Dehalococcoidales > JACPPQ01 > JACPPQ01. The sequence continues at coordinate 2,017 of JACPPQ010000003.1, forward strand.
CTATGGTGGAATTCAAGGTTGACCCCAGAGACAATAAACCGAAGCTCATGGAGGTCAATCCCAGATGGTGGGGTTCGCTCCAGTTGTCAGTGCTCTCAGGAGTGGATTTCCCGTATCTTCTGTATCAACTGATAACTGAGGGGGATATTGAGCCTGTTCTTGACTATAGAGTTGGAGTCAGATGCCGCTGGCTGTTGCCGGGCGATATCCTCTGGTTTCTCAGTGCGCCGCATAAACTATCTAACCTTCCGAAATTTCTGAAGTTTGAGCGGAATGATGACATTATATCGTTGAAAGACCCGGGGCCAACTTTAGGCTTTGGGCTGGCCAGCTTGCGTTTCGCATTTGATAGAGACATGTGGAAGTTCGTGGTAAGGGAATCAATTTGATTAATGCCCTATCCATAGACCTCGAACCCTGGTATGTCAGCGAATTCCTGGCAAAGTATCTGCCCCAAGATAGGGACGACCAGATAGAGGATTCTGTGAGACCGGTGCTGGAGTTGCTGGAAAAGAATAACACAAAAGCTACTTTCTTCGTCCTCGGGACAGTGGCTGAAAAGTACCCGGAGCTAGTCCGTGAGATTTACGAAAGAGGGCATGAAGTTGCATCACACGGATACTCGCACAAAATGCTACGAGCGCTTGGCGAAGCTGGACTGGAGCAGGAAATAATAAAGTCCACCGAGCTTTTGAAAAACATCACCGGGGAAAGGCCTTTGGGCTTCCGCGCGCCCAGCTTTTCACTGGACAACTCCACCAGGTGGGCGTTGCGGATTTTGAAAAACCACGGTTTTGAATACGATTCAAGCATTTTCCCGGTAAAAACTCCCCTGTACGGTGTTCCTGGAGCGCCTGTCTATCCCTACAGACCGTCAATGGAAGACATTGGGCGGGAAGACCCCGGCGGACCAATCATCGAGTTCCCTATGACTGTCTTTAGATTCGGAGCAAATATACCTGTATCCGGTGGTTTTTACCTCAGGTCTCTCCCCTTCTGGTTTCTGAAGTATGCAATCAGAAGTGTCAACAAAAAACGCCCTGCCATTATTTACGCGCATCCGTGGGAGATGTATCCCCGGACACCCAGGCTTAACGTAACTCCTTTCTCCAGATTTGTGACTTATCATGGGATGGGGTCAGCCTTGCGTAAGTTAGAAGCGCTATTGACGGAATTCAAGTTCGAGCCGATTCGTACGATGTTGGGGACTGCGTCGTTTGCCATGTCCAGCCCGAGGCAAGGAAACAGATGAGAATACTTGTAACATCCATGGTGGATGTAAAGAAATCAGCGCACAACAGGCTTCACCAGTTTCTCAGACACCTGTCATTGAAAAACGATATAACTGTTTTCAGCATAAATGATTGGTGGAAAGAGGGACAAACTGATACCGGACTTTACCGCAAGGACCTTGATGAGGTATTGCAGAAGACCCGTATCAAGTATTTCACGGAACGTAAGGCCAGCCCCGTTTTTCAGGAGTTGTTTTCGTTTGCGGGCATAGGAAGGCAACTTGATGGAGTGTCCCCGCATAGCTTCGACGTGCACTTGAACTATGGGACTCTCGTTTCCGGCTATGCCGCAGCAAGAAAGCTCAAATCGCTTGGCATTCAAACAGTGTATGACATTGGAGATAACAACCCTGAAATGATTCGTAATTCTCCGCAGATTCCGTCTTTCCTGCGGCCGGCAGGCGGCTTTATGGGTGACATAATGCTCAAGAAAAACATCGGAATTGCAACCAGGATAACCTATGTCACCCAGGCCATAAAAGATAGCTGCCATATTCCGAAAGACAAGTCTGAGCTCCTTCCCAACGGTGTAGATACGGCCTTATTCAGAAGTTATCCTTCAGAACATCTCAGGAAAAGCCTTGGCCTTGATGGAAAGTTCGTTGTTGGCTACGTAGGAGTGCTGCGGGAATGGGTCAAGCTGGAGCCGCTGTTTGCCGTGTTGAAGCTGCTCGAAAAAGACTACACGGACATACGAATGCTTATAGTAGGGCAAGAAGGCAGGTTCCGGGAGAACAAAGGCCTGGCCAGCGAGTACGGCGTTTCAGACAAGGTGGTATTCACCGGTACCGTCCCATATGCGCAGGTGCCACAATACATCTCCTGTATGGACATCGGCACCATCCCCTTCGAGAAAAACGGCGTCACTAGCGACCCTTGCCCGCTGAAACTATTTGAATATATGGCCTGCCAAAAACCGGTTATTTCAGCCCTTGACATCACGGCAGTGAAAGATAAAATTCTGTATGCTTTCAACACTGACGAATACCGTGACAGGATTGTCAAACTCCATAACGACCCTGGTTTGCAAAGGCGCCTGGGCGCTGAGGGAAGAAAGTTTGTCGAGCAGAACTACGACTGGACGAAAATCGCAGCCAAACTGGAAAAGATTTTGGTCGAGGCGGCATCATGAAGCTTGCCATTATTCTGGGAACGCGACCCGAGATAATCAAGATGTCTCCTATCATCCGTGAATGTGAGAGACAGGCGCTGGACTATTTTATCCTTCACACAGGCCAGCACTACTCTTATCAAATGGACGGAACGTTCTTCGAGGAGTTGGAGCTACGCGGGCCCAAATACAATCTTGGTATTGGCTCCGGCACCCACGGTGAACAGACGGGCAAAATGCTGATAGCTATCGAAAAAATACTGATGCAGGAGCGCCCGCAGGTTGTTCTGGTACTGGGAGACACAAACACCACCCTGGCAGGTGCCCTTGCCGCGGTCAAAATCCATATCAAGGTTGCGCATATTGAGGCTGGGATGAGGAGCTATGACAGGGAAATGCCGGAAGAGGTCAACAGGGTGCTCGTCGACCATCTTGCTGATTACCTGTTTGCCCCCTCTGAAAGCGCCAGGAGCATCATGCTTGGGGAAGGAATCTCCGAAGACACCATATACGTCACCGGTAATACCGCCGTTCAGGCGGTTTATGACCACCTGGAGATTGCGGAGAGGAAGAGGAACGCCCTTGCGAGATTGGGGTTGAAGAAGAAAGGTTACTTCCTCGTTACCTCCCACCGGCAAGAGAATGTGGATGTTGTTCACAAGCTGAGGGGAATCCTCGATGGTTTGCAACTGATACACAAAGAGTTTGGCTTGCCTGTGATTTTTTCTGTTCACCCCAGAACTCAAAAGAAACTCGAGGAGTTTGGGCTGGGTGTAGGAAACGGTGTCAAGCTCATTGAACCAGCGGGTTTCCTTGAGTTCCTGCAACTTGAAAAAGATGCCAGGCTAATCCTCACCGATTCCGGCGGCGTGCAGATGGAAGCATGTATCCTCTCCGTGCCCTGTGTCACTCTCCGAGAAAACACGGAGTGGACAGAAACCCTTGAGGTGGGAGCAAACATCCTGGCCGGGTGCGAGCCTCAGAAAATCCTGGAGTCCACAAGGTTAATGCTTGGAAGAAAGACCGATTGGGAAAATCCCTTCGGGGATGAAACCAGCGCAACGCGCACCCTTGCGGTGCTACAGGGCGGTAGAGTCGTAAAGCAATTCCGCACTGCAGGGCATTGACCCTGCGTGCGGCCAAGGGACTCTGTCCCTTTGGAAACCCTGAAATTTTCTTACTCTGCGCCAAGAGCGCAGGGCGTTTACTAACGTAAATCGGGCTATTTGAGTGAAGTATGGATTATAAAATAGCAAAAACGGCCATCGTCTATGGCAAAGTAAGAATCGGGAAGGGCTCCGTAATTCAGGATAATGTCATTCTGGGTAGTTCGGACGATGGTGAACTGGTAATTGGAGAGAATGCAATAGTAAGGTCCGGTTCGATAATATACTCAAAAGTGCGGATTGGAGCCAATTTCAAAAGCGGGCATAATATACTGGTCAGGGAAAACACGGAAATAGGGGATAGCGTATTGGTCGGGACAAATTCTGTGGTGGAAGGAGATTGCCGGATAGGCAACAGTGTGTCTATCCAGACCGGTGTTTACGTGACCAGGTACTCAGTTGTGGAAGATAAGGCATTTCTGGGGCCGTTCTGCGTTACCACCAATGACAAGTATATGCGTTATGGGGCAGAACTGAAGGGGCCCATCATAAAAGAGGGTGCAAGAATTGGCGCAAACGCGACCATACTGCCAGGAATTGTAATTGGCAGGAATGCAGTGGTAGGCTCAGGGGCGGTAGTCACAAAGGATGTGAGTGATGGTGAGGTGGTTGCGGGGAACCCGGCTCGACCTATGAGGAGGAAAAGTGATTAGAGTCGGGGTTATCGGCGTTGGCGCAATGGGAAGACATCATGCCAGGATTTACTCCGAGCTTCCAGGAGTCGAGCTTGTAGGGGTTGCGGACCTAGATAGTGAATCGCTATCCGCCGTAGCTTCCCGGTATCGCACAAAGGGGTTTAATGACTATCAGGAGCTGCTCAGGCAAAGTCTGGACGCTATCAGTATCGTTGTTCCCACCTCGGTGCACAAAACAGTCGCTCTTGAGGCCGCTAACGCCGGTCTGAACATGCTGATAGAGAAGCCTATTGCCGATACCATTCCCAATGCCAAAGAGATAATTAAAGCGTGCCAGAAGAACAGAGTAAAGCTTATGATTGGCCATGTCGAAAGGTTCAACCCCATCCTGCCGGTAGTGAAAAAGGCTATTGAAAATTTGCACGTTATCTCCATAGATATGGTAAGGGTTGGGCCGCTGCCGCCGCGTATAAAAGATGTGGGCATCGTAGTTGACCTGGGGACACACGACATCGACCTCCTCAGGTATTTGACCAGCTCTGACTTCAAGAAGGTGCGGGGTATGCTGTCAAAAGGCCCGTCCGGGAAGGAAGATACCGCTGTACTGTCTTTTGAGATGGAGAACGGCGTGCTGGCTCACATAACCACCAACTGGCTAACGCCGTTCAAAATACGCGAAATCAACATTGCCGCCAGGGAGAAGTATATCAAGGGCTGGTTTATCGAGCAGAAGGTGGCGGAATACAAGCTCTGTGACGAGGCGGATACCTACACTGTAAAGGAACTAAAAGTGCCCTTCGGCGAACCCCTGCGCCTGGAACTCGCCGCTTTCCTGAAATCGATAGCGGGCGGCGAATCCCCGCCGGTCACCGGAGAGGACGGATTGCGGGCATTGGAGGTAGCTGTCCAATGCCTCAACCTGGGAGAATGCTCTTGAAGATATATGTTCTGAACCCCCCCTATTTACCCGGCTTTGTCCGTTTTTCCAGGCACCAGGGTGGCGTTGCCCGGGGCAGCGAGTTTTACTATCCCATCTGGCTGGCTTATGCCGCAGGGGCGTTGGAACAGGACAAGCATGATGTCAGGCTGGTTGATGCGCCTGCCTGGGGTTGGGACAGGGAAACCGTGCTGGAAGATGCCCGGAAATTCTCGCCTGACTTAGCTATCATCGATACTATCTTTGGCAGCCTGACTAACGATATTACTGTGGCTGAACTGCTCAAGAAGAACATCAGTAATCTCAGGACAATCCTGGTAGGGCCGCCGGCCTCCCAGTTTGCAGAGCGGATGCTACAGAACGGAGGAGTTGACCTGGTCGCCCGGCTTGAATACGATTCCACCGTGAAAGAAGTAGCCCGGGCGTTAGAGGAAGGCAGAGACTTCAAAGATATCAAGGGGCTCTCCTACAAACGGGATGGCAAAACAGTCCACAATCCCAACCGTGAATTCATGACTTCAGAAGAGTTGGATAAACTGCCATTTGTCTCTGAAGTGTACAAGAGGCATCTCCGCATAAAGGACTATTTCCTGAGCCATTCTCTGTATCCCATGGCGCAGCTCTTCACTGGTAGGGGATGTCCCTTTCAGTGCACCTTCTGCTCCTGGCCAGAAACCCTCATGGGCAGAAGATACCGCGCCAGGAGTGTCGAAAATGTCATTGCCGAGTTTGAATATATCCGGGCGGAATTGCCTGAGGTCAAAGAAGTTTTCATAGAGGATGATACCTTTACCGCAGATAAGAATCGGGTTAAAGAGTTTTGCCGACAAATGAAAGCGCGGAGGCTCAATTTACCCTGGGCTTGCGATGCCAGGGCAAACCTCGATTACGAGACGATGAGAGAGATGAAGGATGCCGGTTGCAGACTTCTTGATGTAGGATACGAATCCGGTAGCGACGCGATTCTGAAGAACGTGAAAAAGGGAATCACTACCGACCAGATGAGGAAGTTTGCCAGAGACGCCAGAAGAGCCGGACTGATGATAATGGCGGACTTCGTCATCGGCCTGCCAGGGGAGACCAAAGAGACGGCGGAAAAAACGATAAGATTTGCCAGCGAACTGAAACCTAACGTATTGCAGTATGAATCACCGATACCTATCCCGGGAACCGAATATTACCGTTGGGCCAAGGAAAACGGATTCCTGCTGGTAGACGACCTCGAAAAATCGCTGGACAGGGAGGGGTTCAAGTCCTGTATTGTCTCCTATCCGCATTTTACCGCCCAGGAGATGGTGGAGTACGTTGACAAGGGATTAAAATCATACTATTTAAGCCCTTCCTATATACCGATAGCGATGAGCATGGTATTCAGGAAGGGCGGCTTACACGAGCTAAAGGGACTGGTCAGGTCTGCAATAGGGTTTTTTAGATATCTGAGGAGGAATAAGTGGCATCTCGTAACCTAGCCGAAAGAGGGCTGGTAATTTATGGGGGCTCCTATCTCAATAAAGGTGGCACAGCAATAACCTATGGCACTTTGAAGGTTCTTAAGGAACTTGGTGTTTCATTTAAGTACATTATTGACCCTGAACCGCTTCCAGATGAACATTTTTCCTCATTGGGTCTTACTCCTATCTACCGGTACTCTGACGTTCTTTGCGATAATCCCATGCCGAGTGTAACTCTTATCCATACCTTTCGACCTTTTGCCAAATGCCTGTTAAATTCGCGCATTCCTGCCATAAAACAATTAAAGGGTATGCCGTTGTGGCATATTGGAGATGGTTGTTTTAGCGACCAGCGTTCAGTATTGTCTCTGGTGGGGCAGGTAATCAGCCTGGACATGTTGCGCATAGTGCTGAAGGGGAAGCTAATAATCGGGGGAATTTCTCTAGCCTATCCCCGAACAAAAATAGGAGAGATAATATTAAGGCGCTTCTTTAAATCAGTCGACCATTTCTTTATCAGAGGTTCAAAAACTTATGATACACTTACCAGACTTGGAGTTCCAGATGAGAAAATGTCCATAACCTGTGATTTCGCGTTTCATTTGGAGGGCCAGGAGAGTATTGATTCCGAAAAATGCTCCGAGATGATAAGGCAAGCCGGTAAGCCGGCCATTGCTCTAGTCCTGAGAAAATTTTCGCAGGGTCGGCGCGCGGAAAATTATGTGAAGGCTCTCAGGATATTGATATCCAGGCTAAAAGAGCAGAAATATAAGGTATTTTTTGTTCCAACGTCATATTCGTACCTTCTACCTGAAAACGACCTTTTATTCTTAAGAGAAGAGCTAGGCATTACGGACCAAAGCATTGTCAACATAAAAGACTTCAGACCGGAAGAAATAATTCACATATTTCAAAGTTTTGATGTAGTAATTAGTTCCAGGTTGCATGGAGCGGTTTACAGCGCCCTGGGGAACGTACCAGTAGTCCACTTGTTTGAAGCCCCGAAGAGCCTGGAGGTAATACAGGATATGTTTGGTGACGTTGCTGCCCCTCTGGTTGACATCGGCTCTTTTTCGGAAAATCCCTCCAAAATAGAGGAAATCATCAAAACCGTAGAAGACTTGATTCAGAGAAAAGAAACAGTTTCAACAGGAATGAAAAAGCGCATAGATGCAATGAGAAAAAGCTCTATGCAGGAAATAAAGCACGTTCTTAAACAAAGCGGCGTGTTATAACCGGAGAAACAATATAAAAAGAGCCGGGATTCGGATAAATAAGGATATAAAATCAATGGGGCTAAATCTTGGTCTGGTTACCATTCCTTTCTGGGGAGCGTTTGGCAACCCTGTCAATATGACCAAAATGAGAATACTGGCAGGTGCGTGTAATAAGCTTTACATCCTCACAGGCGAACCTCATCTTAAAGATGCGCTGGACCTTAAAAATATTTGTATCGAAAACGTAAAACCGGTAAAAGCAGGACAATGGGAAGTAATTAGAGCTTTGAAATATGTATCATTGCAGCTTACGATATGCGCCAATATGTTGAAGGTCTCAAGAGATGTTCCCGTCATAGTGTTTGCGTCGGGAAGCACCTGGTTTACTTTACCCGTATTTTGGGCAAGGATTCTTAAAAAGAAAGTGGTGTTAATAGTAACCGGTTCTTCACCCAAAATATTTCGAGTGAATTTTGGCCATACCCTGTTTGGCGCGGGAGGCTTCGTCTTTTACACCGGCCTGAAGTTTTTAGAAATGATTAACTGCCGTTTAGCCCACGTTATTGTTATTGCTTTACCCAGGCTGGTTGCAGATTTTGAACTGGAGCGGTACCAGAATAAGATTGTCTTTGGGAACACTTTATATATTAGTGAGCAATTTGGTATAACAAAAGAGTTTAAACAAAGGGAAAACATAATAGGTTATGTAGGGCGGCTAAAGGCGGAAAAAGGGGTTTTTGAGCTTATCAAATCCATACCGTTGATACTTAAAAAGAAAGGTGATATCAGGTTCCTCATTGTGGGGGATGGTCCTCTCCTGGATAGGTTGAAGGAGGAACTGAAGAAGGACGGATGTCTTGACAAGGTTGATTTTGTGGGAGGCGTAATGCCCGATAAAGTACCATACTACATGAACATGATGAAATTTCACATTCTTGCTTCCCATACCGAGGCCTTCCCCGCGGCAAACCTGGAAGCTATGGCCTGTGGAGCCATTGCTATCTCTAACTCCGTCGGAGGCGTGCCGGACACGATAATCGACGGAGCTACGGGGTTCCTTCTTCCAAATAATTCGCCACGAACTATTGCTGATAAGGTGCTGGAGGTATGGGACCATCCGGAACTTGAGCAAATTCAGAAAAAAGCTCAAAGCTTTGTCCGTGACAACTATAGCTATGGCAAAGCTACGCAGTGCTGGAGGAATATTCTGAGCAGTTTATGAAATCCTCGTTTTCAAGTAAACGAAAACTGACCCGGAATCGTAGATGCGACTGAGTCCCTGCTTGGAGAGGTTTTCCTTAAGGTCATAGTCTATCCGAACAAAGCCAAGACTGCCATACCATAAATTCCTGCTTGTATTATATTCCTGGACAACTATCGGGACATCTGTATCGAAATCACCCTTCACCAATCTTTCCTGAATCTCCTCATATTGAAGAGGTTGCTGCAATTCGGGTGGCTGATAGGGCGGTCGAAGCAAGCCTAAATAATAGGAAGAGACTATCATGCGGCTGTGGATTATCTCTGTGAGCGTGCTTGCCGCGGCCATTTCCGATGAAGTGTTCGAATACCGTAACGTGGTCTTTTCCGAATATATCGGATTATCATAATTCCCCGTTGCATTGGTAATCATGAAAAAAGTTAATATCGCAACCAGCATCCCGGGCATTATTCTTTGCCACAACCTGGCTTTGAACACCTTACTTATGAGGTCGAGTCCAGCCCCCATTGCCGGCGCAAGCAGAATAACCGATGGCCCCAGCCACCGGTCAGATAGCAGCCATTTTGAACCGGAATAAGCGTAAAGCCCCAGCACCGCAAAAGCAAAACCTGTCACCAAGAGGTAAAACACGTGGCTGTTTCTGTACCGCTTTGATAGACAAACAAGGACACCCAGTATGGAAATCCCGTAAAAGATAAGAAGCCCCATGTCATTGAGCAGGACTTCCCCCTGCGGAACTCCGGCGGTCTGCGCGAATGGTTTAATATACATCTCCTGTAGGCCAAAGGCCCATTCTATACGTAGAGCGATGCTGGTAATTGCGCCGGTGACATACATCCAATGTGAGAACATACCTACGAAGGACAGGACCCATAAATTCGCGCTGGCCCACGTGCTCCCTTCACGGTATAGCCACCTGTAAAGCTGGATAGTGACCCAGATAATAAACAGGATGAAGGTTGATTGAAATGCCGATAGCGTGTTGCTCAACGTCGCCAGCGCTATGAAGGAGATACAAATAAAAACTGTTTTTACGGCAGGTTCCATGAATAAGACACAATAGATTATAATCACGAGGAATACCACGCCCAATGTATGGGGCACCTGGTCCAAAACACCACGGTAAACATACCAGTTGGCAGTAGCAAGCGCCAGGCAGGCAAGCAGCCCGAGACGGGTATTGAAAAGTCGCTTGACCATCAGGAAAACCAGTGGCAGGACAGCGATGTAAAAGGTCCCGACGGAAAGCAACGACGCAAACTTATAGTCCAACCCGGTCACCAGAGATGTTCCGCCCACAATCATGTGAAAGACCGGTATCTTCCCGTAAGCCCATTCAGGAGTGTGGCCGGTGGCAAGCGTCCATTGCGTATAATATCTGTGGTCCCACACGTCAGAACCGGAGAGGCTATCATAAAATATGATTTGGGGCAGGACTTGCAAACTTACGGTGATGAGAACTATCCGCATCAGGGTATGTATAGCATATCTCCCTCTTTGAGGCAGAGACATTATCTCCGTAGCCAATACACTGGTCAAAGCCACCGTGATGAAGAAATATGCTGTTGGCCTGACATAGAGTTCCGGCCTGAACTTGATAACCATCAGGCTCGCGGCGAACAAAGCGAAAAATACTGCATTAAATGCCAGATACCCAAGCGGACCAGCAGATGTCTGAGAACCGGCAGCAACAGACAGAGTTCTTTTGCGCACCAGCAAATATACCAGGCAAGCTACTAACAGAGTAAGCGCGACCGGTCCGAATCTTGTCCCTGTGAGCTTGAAGAAAAGAGCCCCTGCGGATATCGCTGCCAGGATTGCCAGCCCGACGTCCGCGTCTTGAATGAGCCTGGTTACGCACGCAGAAATTTTATTCTTCACCATCAATTCCTAAGTCTTGTGAGGAGTCGAGAACAGTTTAATGTATTCCTGCACTATCCTGTCAACATCGGCTGTGTCCTCAACGTATTTGCGGGAATTTGCAGCCATTTCTTCTCTTAATTCATCATCCTCAAGAAGTTGCTTGACGTCCAGGACCATTTGCTCAAAAGTCCTGGAATGAAATCCCAGGCGGTTCCGGCATATGACCTCATCCGGGTCTGCATTAAGGCTCACTACTGGTGTATAGCTTGCCCACGCTTCCAGAAAAGTGACGGGGAATCCCTCAAAACGAGAAGTATTCACCAGTACGGAAGCCTCTCCGAAGTAGCGGGAGATTTCCTGGTGCGGGACAAAACCGACAAACTCGAGGTTTGGTATCGAACGGGCGGATTTTTCGATGTTATTGTAAAATTCAATGTCCTGCTCGGCTCCGCCTATCATCTGGAACCTGGCATCCGGGAGGCTGGCGGCGAGCTTTAAAAACAATTCCGGCTGCTTTACCCAGTAGATTGTGGCAACCCACAGCACGATTGGAGGCTTAGTCTTTGCGGGTTTGAACGCGGGCAATTCGCAACAACTTGGCATTATAATACTTTTTCGATGGAAATCGCTTGCGAGAAGATTCTGTTGATGTACGTTTTGAGCTATTACACAGTCCGCCTTCTTCACCGCGAATCTGAAAAGCCAGACCTTATAGAACGCCGGTTTTCTTAGTCGCGTGTCAACGTTGCCATCACTGGACGTGGCCAGGACCAGCCTCCTTCTTTTCAGCCAACAGTAGGTCGCAAGAAGTGCGGATATCTCTCCGGCAAATCCTCTATGATAATAAATATCTGAATCTGCTTTATCCAGTGCTCGCCACACAGATGCGAGAGCAGAAAAACCGGTACGTATTTTTTGCATCCAGGACAATCCCTTCCAACGTGCGGTCATACTTGTCTTCAAGATACGGATGCCTTCTCTTACCTCAAGAGTGTCCTGCTCATAGTCTCCTACTACAAAAGAGACCCTTGCTCCCTTTTTGGCTAGTCCCCTGGCGAGCAGTACCTGGACTGCTTCTGCACCTCCACGTGGTTTTAAGAATGAAGCTGCTTCAGTAATTTCCGCAGTAAGCAGAGGATATGCAGTGAAACACACGAAGCAAAACCTCAGTTTATTTTTCATTCAGTAGTCAACCCTTCGTCTTCCTTGAAATGCACTTCATGCCACAGTTCCAGAACAAACAGCGTCCAGATTGTGCGTGCGCGGTGTGTGGGGTTCCTGTCAAAGTTTCTCAGGAGTGACTCCATCCTGTCCTTTTTCACGAACTCCCTGAGTAACTCCCCCTTTTCAAGCTTTCGATACACCGAGTCTTTCATGATGCCACTAACCCAGGTGTTCACTGGTGTACCGAAACCCTGCTTTTTCCGGTTCACAATCTTTGGCGGAAGCAAGTCCTCTACAGCCTTCCTCAGGATGAATTTCTCCTGTCCTCTATTGATTTTAAGACTTGGCGGTATAGAAAAAGCAAATTGTATGATATCCTTGTCCAGGAGAGGTAATCTCTCTTCTATTGAGTTTGCCATGGTGCCTTTATCCGCTTTCATCAGAAACTTCTCCGGTAGAAGGTTCTTGCAATCAAGCGCCAGCATTCTATCCAGAGTGTTATCCATTTTGTCGGGGTAGATAATCAGGCTTTGAACATCACTGGTGCCATTGAATCCAGTTAAATATTTCATTTCAGCGTCATTCAACTGCCTTCTGGTATACAGGTGAGCTTCCTCAAAGGAATTCTGACAGAAAAACCCGCTTATGCGACTGATTCGATTCCCCATCCTGTAGATATTCCCGGTTCCAGGAATCCGGGCAGCTAGCGCACAGGCTGTGTTCTTGGTAAATGAGGGCAGAGAGTAAACTTTCGATAATCTCAGGCTCCTGGCGTATTCAGGGTAACCGCCGAAAAGCTCGTCACCACCTTCGCCGGCGAGAACCACCTTGACATATTTCTGGGCCTCTTTAGACAAATAGTAGTTGTTTATTATTGCCGCGTCCCCCAGAGGTTCATCGTAATGCCATGCAATCCGGGGAAGGTCTTTAGCTACCATCTCAGCGGAAATTGTGAGTTCATGGTGCACCGTATCAAGGTGCTTGCTGACCATTGAGGCATATTCCGATTCCGACGCCGTCTCAAAATCGACGAAAAAGGTGTGGAACTCTTCCTTTGCATGAGGCCGGGCTAAGGCAGACACAGCAGCAGAGTCTATGCCGCCCGAGAGAAAAGCTCCAACGGGAACGTCGGCAATCATCCTCAATCTGGTGGACTCCTCAAGAAGCGCTCGCAGTTTCTTGATAAAGTAGTCGTCGCCGGCCTGTACCCGGTTTGTTTTAATATCCCAGTATTTCTGCATTTGCAGTGTCCCTTGCTCGAAAATCAGCATGTTTCCTGCGGGCACTCTTTTTATGCCTTTAAACAGGGTTCTTTCCCCCAGAGTATGCTGGTAAGCCAGGTAAGCCTTGAGGCCAACTTCATCAACTCCCTTTATTACCCCTGCCTCTAAAATAGCCTTTATCTCTGAAGCAAAAAACAGAAGATTTCCATCATGGGTGTAGTAGAGTGGTTTCTTTCCTATCGGGTCTCTGGCCAGAATGAGCCTTTTTCTTTTGCCATCGTAGAGGGCGAAGGCAAACATGCCGCTCAGTTTATTGATAAAGTCGAGGCCGTGTTCCTCGTAGGCATGTATAATTGTTTCGCTGTCAGATTTGGAGTAAAAACGGTGCCCTCTTTGTTCGAGTGCATCTCTCAACGTTATAAAATTATAGATTTCACCATTTGCCGCAAGCCAGACGTCGCCGTTTTCATTGGACATCGGCTGCCTACCTTTTTCTGAGAGGTCTATAATACTCAACCTGGCATGACCCAGAGTAACATTGTTGTCGCTGTAGGTGCCGGCATCATCCGGTCCCCTGTGCCTGAGCGTTGAAAGCATCCTTTCGACCAGGGGTTTGTCTCCAATTCCGCAAACTCCGCAAATTCCGCACATACCCTTACCCTGCGGTCTTCCTCACCACAATTAGCATCATGTTGCTAAAAGGGTTGCATCCGAGCGGTCTGAAAAATCCTTCGATAAGCGAGTATATCCGCTTTCCAGACCACCTGTCCAGGCTATTGGGAAGCCATATCAAACCATCGTCCATCCTGCACTCGACCATCTCCAATCCATTCCTCTGAAATAGGTTAGCCAGCTCTTTTCTTGATGCTTCCCTGACACTGTTTTTCTTCCGTAGCGCTTTCGCGCCAAGCTTTAAGGGCATACGGCATAAGCTATATTTGTTGGGGGTAAGGATGAGGCATATCCCGTCCTTCTTCAGTACCCGGTATATTTCTCCGGCTACTATTTCTCGGTCGACATATTCGAACAGGTTGCAGGTGACGGTATCAATCGAGTTATTTTTGATAGGGAGCGTATGGGCATCTCCGCGCAGCAGATTCAAGCTCCGGTTCCGGTTCTTGCCGTGCATCAGGAAGGGAAGTGAGATGTCCAACCCCACGACTACGGCGTGTTCTTCCAGCATCGGCATAAAATATGCGCCGGTGCCGCAGCCAATATCCAGGGCAACGTTTTTGCTGTGGCAATACTTCGCAATTGCTTTCCTGACCAGTGGCCTCCAGTGGGTATCAAGATAGCCCTCCCGTGGCACTGATTCAAAACGTTTGTCGTATAGTTCTGGGTCTACCTGGTTGCACTTCATGACACACCTAACGTCTGCCTTTCCGCAGAGCCTTCGTTCCACATGCCCGGGCGCATGTCATCATCATGTTTCTATTGACTCCCAAGAGGTAAGGGCTGATTCTGTTTCCTGGTACAGTCCTGTCATATTCCTTTATCTCAGAGGCAAACTTGAACGCAACATCATGTTTTGATATGAATCTCAACAACTCATCGAGGACTGCCACAAAATAGGGGTCTGTCATTGAAGGAGAGTGAAGACAGACATGAAATAACGGCAATCCAAGCTTGTGATATTCCCGGAAACATGCTTTTATCCAGGACAAGCCCCATACAGTCGCCACCTCCGGGCTGGCCGCACCGCCGAGCCACATTCGGGAGACGGGAACAAACAGCAGTGGCAAATTGCCTCTAGCCTGGTAGTTTTGCTTTCCCGGGTGGTAAGGCATGCATATTCTGGGTAGCTTGGACCAGTCGAAATGGGTTGCTTTGCTATGGGGTACTGCTGAGCAATCATGGGTAAACCCTGTTTCTATTAGCGCCGCCATCGTGTCGTTGTTGACGGACCATCTGCCGGCAACGAATACTCTGGTTCTGGTCCCGAACTTAGCTTCAAGCAGCTGCTTCCCTGCTTTTATCATTTCCAATTGTTCTTCGTAGGGGTAGTCCTTCAGGACTGTTGAGTTCACAGACTGCTTGACAGCCTTTTTTATGTAGGAATCACCCACATGCCATCGAAATCCCTTATGCTTCCATTCTACCCAGCCTGGATGCAGGTGTAATCCAACCTCGTGGCCTGTGTCCGTTGGGAAAAAGCCTACCACTTCGGGGCATACGGCAAATGTGACCCTGGCGCCATAGGTAGCGGCTACCCTGGCCAGATTTCTCACGCCGATTTCCACCCCTGAGGTCGAGCCTTTATCGAAAATCACCTCCCTCCGGTGAACAAACCCAAACTCAGTATGACATACTATGATTATATCCATCGGAGGTCGTTTAAGTGTACCTACCATGGAAATCATTCTCTGTGCTTCTCAAAGGGGATAAAACGCTTAATATCTTTCCCCTCCAGGATATGTTCAAATAACCTGATAAACTCATCGGTTAACCCGTTCCCATAGTATTTCTCCATCCAATTCCGGGCTTCCTTCCCAATGTTGAGATATTTATTTTTATTTGAGGAGAAATCTCGCAACACAGAATATATTTCCTCTGCGGTCCTGACATTCAGGCAGGGAGGAAACGGCCTTTTTGCTGCTTTTTCATAATCTCCTGCAATATATACCATCACCGGCTTCTCACAGGCAAAGGCCTCAAGCGCAATAAGGCCGTACATTCCCACTTTATACTGGTCACCCACAATATCAGCTAAGCAATAATAGTACCTCAGCATCTCCCTGCTGATGTGGGGTGCCCAAAATATGTTCTTCTCAATGCCAAGGTTTCTTATCAACTCCTTTGACGCTGCCAGGCTTTCGCCGGTTTCAATCAATACAAGCAGGGGATTTGATTTTCCCTCTAAAACAAGCCTGGCAAATGCTTCGATTAGCAGGTCGTTTCGCTTGTCATCCGCGTGGTCGCCAATAGTTTCACCCCAGCAGTGCCTTGTCGGAGAAAAAACCACCATGTCATATTCTTTGCGCCTGGAAAGCAGTGCAAGAAGATTTTTATCCCTGACACCGGAAAGCTCTTTCTCGATGATGCTGTTGTTGAACTTCTCGAGGTCCAGTGGCTTATGCATAGGCAGGCACTTGTGCTGTAGATTCATCTTTTTGATAGCCGCGCCATACGAAGCAGATGGAATTATGCTGATGGCATCTGCTTTATGGATGCCTCTCTTCTGAAATCCGGAAATAACCATAGCAGCTGGCAGAAGAGGCAGGCTTCTCAGCCCTCTCTTGATTATCTGTCTGTACCAGTGTTTGGGGAAGGCGGCTGCATAGATGTCACTACCGTAAGGGAGGATAACTGAACGTTTGAGGTTCAGCCTGGAAAGAAAAGCTGGCCCGAAGTTGCACGAGACATAGATATCAGCTTCGCCGGTGTCTGCCTTCAATTTGCTATTCGTCACACGGAAGAAGGATAAAGGGTAGCCCCAATCGACTTTTTTAATCCATTCCGGATAACCGTTTTTCAGAAAGCTGTCTTCTCGTTCAGGCAAGGATTCATCGGGTTCGCCACCAAGCAAGATAAGGTGTGCATCTATTCCTTTCCTACGCAATAGCTTGGTGAGCACATAGCTGCTGTTATGCTCATTTCCCACGAAGCAAACTTTCAAGGCTTGGACACCTTCTGTGGTTGATTCCTCCGGGATAGCTTGTCACCGGTCAATCTCAGGTTAATATAGTCGAGAAGCTTACGAGTTAGCTCGCGGGTTTTCTGTTTTTCTTCAGGCAGGTAAAATCGACTTAAATACAGAAGAAAGGGATAGGCAAGGATTACAGCCAGTTTGAACCCCGCTGACGCATATAGGTTATCAATCCGCACCAGGTATCCGGCCGCAAAGATGAGCGCCGTGACCAGGCCTATCTTCGCAATCCTGGCCCATTCGTAGTCTACTTTGATTAGCCTGCGATTGAATAAGTACACTATCACCATCATAGCGATGTATGATATCAGAGTTGCATAGGCTGCGCCGAGCATCCCGTAACGGGGTATGAGTAGAAAGTTGAACCCGAGGTTTACCAGGCCTCCCGCTACAAAGTAGACCATCACCAGTTTGGTCTTCCTTTTTAGCCCGATGCCAACGTTCAGGATAATTTCAAAGCTGTAAAGAAGGAAGGACCCTACTATCAGAGGAACGATAATGTAAGAATCCCAGTATTGTTTAGTGGCCAGCACTCGAATGACCTCCTTTGAGAGCAGGCTTAGCCCCAAAAACAGGAAGCATCCAATGAATAACACATATGTCAGCGCTCTACCGTAGAACTCCTTGGCGTTGCTATGGTCCTTGACGGAGAGAAACATGGGTGTCCAGATTTGCCTGAGTGGCATGATGAATATGGCACTAAAGACAGAGCCAAACTGATATCCCAGTGTGAACAAGCCGACCGCTCCCAGGCTGGTGAAGGCGTTTAAAAAATACCTTGCCGAGAAATTCATAACAAAACCACCCAGGTTGGTGGGGACCAGCGGCACCCCGAAACTCAGCATTTTCCTGGCTTCCTGCATGGAGAACTTCAGGCTGATGTCTCCTCTTATGTAGTAGTAAAGGCCGAAGAAGGAAAGCGCTCCTGTGATGAAATTTCCGTAAAGAGCGCCTAAGATTCCCCATTTGAGTACCGCAACCATGTATATTGTCAGGCCCAATCCAACTACAAAGAACACGAGATTAAGGATACTGAACAGTGTCGACTTCATTTTTGCTCTGAACAAGATGTAGGGTATTGAGGTCAGCAATCCAAAGATGGTAGAACCCATTATTATTAGCAGGTGAGGGCGGTATCCTTCATCCTGGAATAACATAATGGATAACTGCCTTGAGACCAATAGCCCTAGAAGGCCTAACAATATGCAGCTTGCAGCAGTCAGTATTACAGCGGTGGAAACAACCGTTTTCCTCTCATTCTCATTCTCATAATCATAATACGACCTTATCAAGCCGGAGGTTATGCCAAGCCCGAAAATACCCAGGAATATGGAACCGGTGGTCATAACGAGTCCTAAAACTCCGTAATCTGCAGTGGTCAGTTCCCTGGTGTAGATAGGGACCAGTATGATAGACAAGGCATACTGGAACGATGTCCCCAACCCATAGATTATCCCGTGTTTGCCTGTTTCTTTGAACTTTTCAAATAGCGATGTTTCTTGTGCCATTTCTATTCAACACTACACCTTTAGTCTATGCGATGCTATTTTGCCTGTTTGCGGTTCTCTCCTACCTCGACTATCCTCTCAATAATCCGGCCAATGTCCCCGTTCTGTTCTACAAGGATAGTATTGCAACGCGCCCTCTTACCCGCCTCGATGTCTCTAATGTTGTCCCCGAGAACCCATGATTCACGGAGATTGATATTGTGCTTGTGCGCCGCTTCAAGAAGCATCCCCGGCTTCGGTTTGCGGCAGGTGCAGCAGTCTTCGGAGTTATGCGGACAGTAGTAAAGGTCATCCACGTGAGCGCCGTTTTCCTCCAGGACTTTATGCATGTTTTCGTGGATTTGCTTGAGGTCTTCCTCAGTATAAAGCCCTTTGTTTATGCCGGACTGGTTGGTGACGATGATTACCAGAAACCCTGCCTGGTTGAGCTTTTTAATGCCCTCGGTTATTCCGGGCAAAAACTCGAACTCCTCCCACGATTTGGTAAAGCCCTTTTCCCTGTTGACCACGCCGTCCCTGTCCAGGAATACCGCTTTCTTGAACTCGCAGGCCGGCTGTTCATTTCTAAGGCAGGAGGCAATGAGGTGCGTTATAGCCAGGTGTACGTCCTCTACTATTTCCATGTTTGTGCTGGGGACATGTATCGGGTAGTCTACCATCCCTTTTAGTTTTCCCCCATCGAACCCGCACAGTCCCACCGTGACCCCGCTGTTTTCCCTGGCATAAGCTATAGCCCGTATTACGTTCTCGGAGTTTCCGCTGCCGCTTATGCCGATGACCACATCCCCTTCCTCCATCAGGTTCCTGAGTTGCTCCACAAATATGTTTTCGTATCCAAAATCATTGGCATAGGCAAGTAAGTTGGGAATATTATCGGTAAGGGCTACTGCTCTGAACCTGGACTCGCCTTCCACGGTAGCGCCCTGAGACAGCCCGTTTACAAAATGTGTGGCGGTTGAAGCGCTTCCTCCGTTTCCCATGGTGATGATTTTGTTGCCGTTGACCCTGGCCCGGCACAGCAAGTCGATAACAGCCGAGACTTCATCCGCATTTACCGAGGAGAGTGCTTGTTTTACATCTTTAAGATATTTCTCTACGAATCGCATCCCATCCCCTACGCCAGCATGTATTTTATGAACTTCTGAAATTCTACCGAGCGAACCGGCTCTTTGTTACCCAGGATTTTCACCTTGAGCGCGCCCACCGCATTACCCACGAAGGGTATGAGCCGTGGGTCGACGTCTTTGCAGGCAAGCATGCAGGTGACCGAGAGGACCGCATCGCCGGCGCCGACTGTATCAACCACCCTGTCAGAGAAAACAGGCGCGAAGTAGGCTTTTCCACTCTGATAGTAGATGCTCCCGGACTCGCCCAGGGTGACGTTTATCTTTTGACAGCCGGTATCAGCCGCCAGTTTCTCTATGAGCGGTTCCAGCTCGCCGTATTTTGCCCGGTATGGTAGACGCAATTCCCTTTCATCGATAGAGATGTAGTCCACGTCACGGTACCTGGTAATGAGGTTAAACCCGAAGTTGGAGCTGTTGGTCTGGGCGTTTGCGGCGCAGAAGTTTGCCTTCTGAACTATCTTTTTCTGGATATCTGGAGTTATCAGCCCGTGGCCGAAATCCGTTACCAGAACTACATCCGCGTCCTGTATCTTCCTATCCAGGTGCTCCGTAATCTCTTTTTCCAGGGACCTGTCGATGAACTGGTCGTTTATCTCGGCAACTTCAAAGAGCTTGACATTGAACCTGTCCAGATATCGTCTCTTGATGATGGTCGGGGCATCCTTGCGGTAAAAGAAGGTGGACTTGATTTTGCGGTTCAGCTTCTGCCTGACGAAATCTTCCATGCTGTTTGTTTTGCCAAGAGTCGCAACAAGCTCCACATTTCCTGCGAATCCTGCGATGTGGTTGGCCGCCGCCAGGCTGCCGCCGGCATATACCTCGCTGGAAAGGTACTTGGTTGAGACGATACTGGCCTTTTCCACCTTGCCCACCGGGTCGCAAAAGGTGTACTCGTCCAGGATGGCATCCCCGACTATGAGGACATTCAAATCCTTTAGCCCTTTAAGGACTTCAAGCACATCCACGTAAGAGTACTGTTTCTTAAATCCTTCGATATATTCTTTGGCCTCCGCCGAGAGAACGTTGAAATTCTCGTTTATCAGGTTGGACGAGGAGAAAGTGATTTCATCGGTAAACCTTATTTCGCCGCCGCCTTCTTTTACCGCCTGTTCTTCCAGCACGATGTTTCCTGTGATATCCTCCGAGCTATCCGAATAGTCGTTCCCCTTAACGTAAAAGTCCGGTTTGAGGAGCTTTATGGTCTCTATCGCCGTGGGCCACCGGTTGATTGCAACGTAATCGACAAACTCCAGGGAAGCAAGGGACTCCGCTCTGAGAGTTTCGTGGAAGACGGGGCGGCCAGGCCCCTTGTTTACGAATCTATCAGGTGTTACAGTGACAATAAGCACATCGCCAAAGTTCTTTGCCGCTCTCAGGTGTCGGATATGCCCGGGATGCATCAGGTCGAAGCAGCCGTGGCATAGAACGATTTTCTTGTCGTGAACGGCTGAGCGTATAGATGACAATTGTGCGCACGGGATTATCTTACTCACTATGGACTCCTTGTATGTCAGGCAAAATGGTCAAGTTTCATCTGCCGAATATTGTAATATTTATCCCACTCAATGTTTCCAACGAGGCCCTTTTCCATTGCGCTAGCCACCTGAAGAATCATGTCTTTGACAGTGGCTTTGGGCTGGAAGCCAAGTTCTTTCCGTATCTTTTCGGAAGAGATGTGGTAGTCGCGATGGTCAAAAGTCTCGTCGACACGAATTTGAACATCACGTTTTGAACCGAGAGTCTGCTTGACGAGTTCCGCTATTTCGATAATCTTCATGTTCTCATATCCCACATTGAAGACCTTGCCCGCGATGAGCGACTTGTCTGTTTCGACCAGCTTGACGTAGAGGTCAGTGATGTCTTCCATGGTCAGATTTGGACGTCTCTGTTGGCCCCCGTGGACAGTAATTACGCCCTTGCTCGCGGCGTGTGCTGTGAGCACGTTCACCGTCAGGTCAAGTCTTTGGCGCGGCGAATATCCGCATATAGTAGCCGGTCTGATGTTCACCGTAGTAAATTTGTCGTCGCAAGCCTCTTCTACCAACTTCTCTGACATCAGCTTGTACTTCGAATAGTAGGTCAAAGGATTGCAACTCAACTCTTCTGTAACGTTTTCCTCATCCTTTATTCCGTAGACGCTGCTTGAAGAGGCATTGATAAAGCGTTTCACGCCTTTCCTCTTAGCAGAGTCCAGTAGCACTTTGTAGGCTTCGAAATTGACAGAACGGGTCAATGATTCGTCTAGGTCACCCGTTGGGTCATTGGAGATAGAGGCTAGATGAATCACGCAATCCATATCCTTCATCGCTTGCTGGACCGCGTCCTTGTTCCTGATATCACCTTTGACAGTCTCAAAGGAATTATATTTTTTACAGGCATCAAGGCTTGCCGGGTCGTAGATGAACAGGTCAAGCACTCGAACATTGTAGCCCTGCTTCAGCAATTTAGGGCACAGGGCGCTCCCCACGTAACCGGCTCCACCGGTGACTAATATTTTCTCACTCGAATTCATAGCCATTCCCCTTTCCTAATCTAGTTTTCTATATCAATAGTAACCCGTTAAACAGCGCTCCCGGGCACTTTCGACAATAACTTTTTTAAGTTGCGATGTGCTATAACTGTACCACGCACCACATCTTCAAAAGTCTCATATTCTACGGAAAGAAAACCACTATAGTGCGCTTCTCCTAGAATCGACAATATGCTTGAATAATCGACGGTTCCCGCTCCAATTTCGCAATACTCGTACCCATTATGACGTCCCTTACCGGTAAAACGCACGTCCTTCAGATGAACGTGCGCAATATACGGCAGGAGTTTTTTGCATGCGTGAACCGGGTCTTCGCCAATCGGTACAAAATTGGCAGGGTCGAAGTTAGCCTGTAGCCATTCGCTTGATACTCCATCCAGTATGCGCAGCATATCGTCAGCGGTAGCCGTGATTCCGTAATGGTTTTCCATAGCCATGCAGACACCTTTGTCCCGGGCTTCAGGGACTATCCGTTTAATGTTCCTGATGACACGGCTCACCATAGCATCATCGATATACTGTGGGGGCAAATGACTGGCAAACACTCTGAGAAGCTTTACACCAAAATGCTTGCAAAGCTCAAATTGGCGTTGGAGAGATTCATATTGGGCATCAAGTTGATGGTTGGCCACGGCAAAATCGCTCCATCCCCCAGAGACAGCAACCAGCGCAACTTTTGATTGTCGTAGGATACCCTCAAGCTCCGAAAGGTTACGCCCTTCGAATAAGTAAGGATATATATGAGCTTTTCCATCTGTGGTACACTCCACATATTTGAAGCCTATTTCCTCGAGAATGGTCAGGGTTTCCTCAAGGGTGAGATTACGGAAGCCACCCGTACAACACGCAATTTTTACGGGCAACACATGTCCTCCATGAAAGCCTCCTGTGGCAAATTAGAAACGCGCCTTTACTAACTGATAAGCTGAATTCACCGTTTCCGGCATCCCCCAATATTTGTACTCCCCGTATCTGCCGCAATGAATAAGATTGCCTATCACCTGTCCTCGAGCCACGTAAGCTTCGTACGCTGCGATTGCCTCTTTGGACTGTTGCGGATACGCCCGGGGTCGGAAATTGGCAGCGCATTTAACATTATCAGGGAAAGCCTGCTCTGACTGATGGGTAACCGGTATTTCGATGAGTATTAATGTATCCGGGCTCTCGTATCCGGTTATCCTCTTCATTTCAGTAATCCTGGTTTGGAATTCGTTTCCAGGATAATGTATAGACTCTGCTCCGTTCGGGAAAGCCCACTCTATTCCGGGCAGCAAGAATGGCACAATTATTCTGCCGGTATAAGGCAAACTGTTTTCCCCCCAGAGTTGGTCTACGGAAAGCGTGTTTATGACATAGCCGTAATCGCCAAAATGGTACTTCCCGCCTGAGCTATTCACAAAGTACCCCTTCGAATCCTTTCCAATTCCGAGAATCTCAATACCAAGGCCTTTATTTGCTCCCTCAACCATTCGTTCCCAAATGATGTTCCACCCACCCTTGGGATAGACTTGGAAAGCGATGCCCTTTCCTAGAGTATGGTCTTCGAACTTCAGGGGATCGTAACCGGCAAGTCCTTCATAGTGGTCCTTGATTCTGTCTGCCCAGACCATTGATGTTTGCAAAAGATTACCCGGAATTGCCCACATCTTGTGACTGTAGTTCTCCATGAATTTCTGGTAGAGATTTTTCCCTAAGGCAGCAACAAAGTATTCTTCAAATGTGCAGTGCCCCATTCTGGGAAGCTTCTCCTCTACCAGCTTCATATTTTTATCCCGGTTTGCGGAAAGCTGTTGGATAATTTCCTTTGCGTCCGGCATCTGTGCAATATCATCATAATGGACGGGATAGCGATACAGTCTCCGTTCTTTTTCGATGTACGAATAGAGTCTCCGCTGGATATAATACAAATTGTTGTCAGACAGTTCTCGCACCACATCATTTATATCATCTTTCGTCCAGAACCAGACGTGCGGGCCGAATTCATAGGGATGACCTGCATAGTAGTAGGTTCGTGCCATACCACCTACTACACCTTCCTTCTCCAAGAGGCTCACGTTATACCCCTTGCGCTTCAAAAAATATGCCAGGCTGCATCCCGCCACTCCGCCTCCCAGAATTAAAACATCGGTTTTTTTCATTAATGCATTGTCTCCATCTTATAAAATAATCTGATAGTCAAATTACTAAAGAAACTGGCTGTAGAACTTCTCTAAGCGAGTTATATTGTTATCCATGCATAATTGACCTTTTCTTGCCTCAAGGACGTTTTTCTTCAAGCTTGCGTAGTCAACATCCTGCAAAATTTTGTGAAGTATCTCAAGGTCTGCCAGGTCAACCACTACACCCACTTTGTTTTCAGTAACGACCTGGGCGTTGAGCTTAAGGTTGGAACTGACAATGACAGGCAAACCTGCTTCCAGGTAGGTAAACAACTTAACTCCGATGGAGGTCTCCTCAAATTCTTTAGTATGGGCAGTTCCGGAGAAATCGTGAATGTTGCAACCATAATGGTATTTTGAGATTTCCAATTGCAGGTCATGTTGTCTAACAGGTTCATGTAACGAAAATTGCGGATTATTATCGGCGGCATCGAAGTAGTCCTGAATTAGCGTTCTGCTATATTGCCAGGGATTGGGATATATGTGAAATGACAGTCCAGGCTGGATAATGCGGAGTGCAATGTTAATAATTTGATTATTACCGGCTTGCCTGCGAGGCAGACTTCCGGACTCCACGACCCCCGTATAAACTAAATGAAAACCGTCATTGAACGTGTGGCCTGTGTTGAGAGAAGAAACGCAGAACTCGGGCTGGCAATAGTCTCTAAACTCTAACGTAGGACAATTGATATTGTAACCGAATGCTCTGTAGTACTGGATTACCTTTTCGTTGAATTTCGTGACTATGCCCGATGCATTTTCCAAGGCAAATCGCTCCGCTTCACGTTCAATTTCAGGAAGCTTGTCCAAACCAAAACGGAGACCCGAATAGTCGTAGGCATCATAAATCACCGGCCTGTCCGTGTTCTCCATCACTATACGAGGTATGATATTCGGCTCAGCGTGGGCGTGGAAGATGTCGGCTTCGGTTTTCCTGACCAGCTTCGCCAGCCTTTCTCTGGCAGCCTCCTCTGTGCCCCACATCTTCGTGGCAAAGCTCAAGACGTTTCTTGGAGTAATTCTCTTTCCGAGGAGCTTGATACCTGCGTCTGGCACCTTGTTGAATCCCATTCCATAGTCGATAATCTCATCAAACACGTCCTTAAACAGGCTGTAATCATACCTGTGGGCGAGCAGGATAAGCCTGTATCTACCCGTCCTTTTTAGTGCAACCGCTTGTTTATATTCACGTACCTGCGGGTTCCGTTTTACAAAGCATATGGTGGTTTTCATATTATCCTTGCCACGATTGCTATTGAGCTTGGTTTTCGACCCCACACCAGAGCCCTGGTCAACTCCTGGGAGAACGCAGGTGAGGCTCCGTTTGAGATGGCGGCTCTAAGCAGACGTTCCGACACGCTCAGCATTCCATTTGTAATATTCCTGCCGGGCAGCCTTCGTGCCAGATTGATAACCGATGGTCTTCTACCTGGCTTTCTGCCTTCCAGCCATGCCGCGTATTGCTTATCGGACATATTAGTTAGCTTCTCTGCGTGGCTAACCATGTTGAGCGTTGCAAGCAGCCTCCGTTCCAGTGACGCGTACATCTGATTATAAGAGTATTGGGTCTTTTCAACTAGAAAACCCTTCTCCGCAACGAGTTTTAGAATTCCATCCCTTTTAAAATACCGTTTGCCACCATCGAGAGGTCCCGATATTACAAGGCAGCCGCCGGGCCTCAATGCCCGCTTTATCGAGTCCAGCCCTCTTTCTCTTCCGGCGCTATCAAGATAGTATAGCACTTCCAGGCAAAGGACGAGGTCGAACGAGCCAGCAGGGAAGTCCAACGCCGGGAGGGCATTTACCCTGAACCTCAATTGCGGCAGTCTCTCAGATACAACTTTTATGGCATTCTCCGATATGTCCACGCCACAGATGCGGTTCTGCGGATTCAGCGCGTAAACCTTCTCCGTAAAATCCCCGAAGGCGCAGCCGATGTCCAGTATGTCCAGTTGCCTGTCGCTTCGAACGACCAGTGGCTTGAGCAGCTTCAGGTAGCGGGCATAGCGGAACTGCTGGAGACCGCGCCACCTGTGACCCCACCCATCGCCCGTAGTATCGGCGCAGGAAGGGTCGCACATCCGCTCGAACCATTCCCTGGTGCCCCACTCAGCCATTAATACCAACCTTTTGCGCGCGTGCCTTAAATCGATTTAATCCCTTTCGAGCCGCCTCTGAAATGGTCACCGGCTCTGCCTTCACCGGAACATAGTCCGATGCACGGGTAAAATACTCCGGGTCACTGCGGTAAAGCTCATAAAACTGCTTCATGGTGACGATTTCTATTTCCGGGTCTTTGGTGACCACAGCCAGGAACTTCTCGAATTTCTCTGCATCCTCATAATCCGGCTCGAAATGGGTAAAGTTTGAGTCGAATTTTATAAAGGAATAGCTGTGCAGGAACAATGTCATCACTTTGAGATTGTGTAGCTTGGCCTGCTCCGCGAACCAGAGAAGCTCATCCAGGCTGGCCCAGTCGACATCGGTTTTGATGAAGTTTTCCACCAGTTTAAGTTTAGCCGGACCCAGTCCGGTCTCTTTTCTCCTCTTAAAAAAGGTCACGGGCACTTCCACAATTTCCTGTCTCTCAACGACCCGGTTTTTGGTCACGGCCAGTTTGCAGGTTTCATGCCCGTAGAAGTTGGAACTATCGATAGGAATATCGTTCTGTTTCAAAGCCCGCAAGGTGTTTTCATCCGCCCCATACACGCCGGCCCGGTGAGCAATCGGGCTGTCTCCCGTCCATCTCTCCAGAAGTTCCTTTCCCTCCTGGATGATTCTGACTTGCTCTTCAAGGGAATTATCGTACATGTGCCTCTTCTCATAAGTCCATATCGGGTGGGTATGTAGCTGGACATCGTGTCCCTTTTGTTTTATCTCACGGCAAACCTCACGGAGACCGTCACCGTCATATTTCCTGAATTCAAAGACGCTGACAAAGAACGTGGCTTTGCAGGTAAAACGCTCACAAATCTCGATTATCCTCGGGAAGCCATAGTAGCTCCCCTCAAACTGTCCATAGAACATGGGTTTAAGCAAATCGGTTCTCCGGATAGCCTGAGGACTATCTGAGCTTTCCGTATCAACCGTTATGATGATAAAAAGCTTGGTGTTCATTTACACGTTCGCCAACTCCGCCATTGCTCTCATCATCCACGCCTGCCCCCATCTCAGATATGGAATCTTCACCGCATTGGCGCTATTCCGCATATAATAGAAATAGCCGTCCCTCGACTGCATATTGTCCCTGGTCCACTCAAAAGTGTTCTGAGCATATTCTAACGCATCCGGGAAAAGGCTGCTCAGGGTGGACATGCACAGAATGGCCTCGGCGCAGCTATGGATGTTAATAGGAAACTTCAATTCCGGTCTAAATTTTGGGATTCTGCCATCCTCGAAAAGATTATCCCTGTAAAACCGGTAGCCTCTAGACAGGGCTTCCAGGACTTTCTTATCGCCGGTATTATTATAGATGCCGTAAAGACACCTCAGCACAAAGCCAGTATGGTAATGGTCTATGTTTTTCAAACTGGAGTCATGAATATGGTAAACGTCCCTATCACTGAGCGCCCAGTAGTAAAAGGAGCCGTCCTTGTTCTGAGCATCCAGAGTGTAGTTCAAGGCCTTGACGCCATGCTTGTAATAGTTGCTGTTACCCAGCTCTTCCCCCACCCATATGAGGAATTCTGCGGCGAAGAGATTAGCATTGTGAACGTGAAACCGGTCGAGGGGTGTATAGCTGAAGCAAAGACGATTGGCATCAAGCTGGTCTATGTTCAGGCTGCCGAGCATAAAATCGCATATGCTGGCGCATGTATCGATATATTTCCTTTTCCCGGTATGCTTGTAGAAGCGCCAGAAGGCATCTCCGCAGACCGAGGATACCACGGCGCTCGGAGTTCCTTTGGGAATAAAGACCAGAGATTGCCAGTCGAAGGGGTATCCCCAGCAAGCCCCGGCGTAGCCCTGGCTCTTGTTCTGCTCCAGCCAGTCGAGGCATTCGGAAGCCTTCCGCAGGTAGCCCTCATCTTCGAGTTTCTGATGTAGTTCCAGATAAGCCGAGGCAAACAGTCCCATCGCCTTGGCGTTCACCTGCTTACCAACCCCCAACACCCTTCTCGAAGTCATAGGGAACTTCTCAACCGCGGTGAACAAGGCGTACCTGGTCGCTCTTAATGGGAAATTCCTTGACTTGCTGTTGAGCGCTCGCAGGACTATCGGATGTCCCTTGATATCATAGGGGTCGTAGCCCGCCCAGCCGTTATTCTCCACCCACCTGTCCAGCCGCCTGACAGATTCCATGACCGCTTCATTCGCCGGCATCCCTTACCCCACCCTCTTTTTCCCTGCCAGACCTTCTTGCAAATCCTCATACAGCTTCACCAACTTTGCTGCGTCTGTCTTCCAACTATATTTGCCCTGCGTTGCCTTCTTGCCTTCCTCACCCATTTTAGCTGCCAGTCCCGGTTCACGATACAACTTTATTATTGCCTGTGCGAGTGCGCTGGCGTCACCTGACGGAAAAACCAGTCCCGTGCCGGTCTCTTCTACAATGCGTGCCAGCGGCCTGGCGGAGGAAACGATGACCGGCTTGCCCAGGGCCATGTACTGAAAGAGCTTGTGCGGGATGGTGGTCTCGGTATGCCCCGAGGCGATGTGGGGTACCAGGCAGACCCGGCTGGCAGCAACCAGGGATGGCACAAGCGAAAAGGGCTGCCTTCCGGTGAACTCCACGTTCTCAGCCACGCATTCTCTCTGTGCAAGTTGCCTGAATTCTCTCTCTGTTTCGCCCGGCCCTGTCCCCACCAGGAGCAGTCGGGCGTTGGGGATTTCCCGAAGCACCTGTGGCATCGCGGAAATGGCCGTGTGTATGCCGCGGTGAGGTCCAAATCCCCCGATGTAAGATATAGTGAAGAATGGCTCGTACTTCTTAACGATGTCCTGTTTCACCGGCAGCGACAAGAAGTAATCAGGGTCTTCCGTGTTCATCACCACTGTGACTTTTTCCGCCGGTGCTCCACAATCGTTGACATAATGTTCTTTGCCTTCATCCACTACGGCAATTACCCTCTCCGCCTTCCGTGCGCAATATTGCTCTACCCTTCGCCAGCGCCAGACAGGGCTAAGCAATTTGCTTTTCCATCCAGTACCCCACACCTTGATTGCTTCGGGATAATTTTCATGCAGGTCTGCAACGAGTGGAATCCGGAACCGCCGGGTTACGGCCATGCTTGTTCTAACATTAGGAAGGTCGTGGGCATGTAGCACCTGAATGTCTTTAGCTTTCACAACCTCTGAAATAGCCCGCGCATGATATTTAGAAACAAAAGAAAGTTGAAATAGGGCAAAGTTGATGGCTCTTCTTGCCAGGCTCGCGGGCTCAATGCGGATTACGTTGACTCCCCCCACTACCTCATTGCTCGGAGCATTGCCGATTTTCTTGCAAATAAGAAAAACCTCATGCCCGACATTGAGCAGAGACCTTGCTTCCTTCTCAATGCGAATGTCAGTAGGGAAGGTGGCATCAGCAAGAACCATCAGAATCCTCAATCCTTTCATCTGATGAGCACATCCATGATTCTTTCCGCCGCCTTGCCGTCCCAGAAATCTAATTGAATGCCTTTCTTGCCCCGGCCTTCGAGGATTGCGTTGGCTTCCTCTTTCATCCTTCGAGTGTCGTTACCCACAAGCGTGTTGGTGCCCTGCGTTATCGTTATTGGTCTTTCCGTGGTATCTCTGAGTGTGAGGCAGGGAACATTCAACACGGTGGTCTCCTCCTGCATGCCGCCGGAGTCAGTCATCACAAACGCGGAATCCATCATCAACCTCAAGCAGTCCAGGTACCCCAGCGGCTCGGTGAGCAAGACGCCTTTTGAGTTTGCAGCGGACTTGTCCATCTGGAAAAGCGAAATGAGTCCGAACTTTTCAATGTTTATCCTTGTACGCGGATGACAGAGAAAGATGATAGGCAGTTGCTGCCCCATCTCGTATATCGCTTCGACAAGACGACTCAGGTTCTCTTTATCGTCTACGTTGGAAGGACGGTGCAATGTAAGCAGCGCATAATTCCCTTCCCTGAGATTGAAAACGTCTAATATCCGGCGCTGAGACGCCTTTTTTCTATTGTAGAGCAGGCTATCAACCATCACGTCCCCAACGAAGAAAACCTTTTCTCTGGGAATTCCCTCCTTTATAAGGTTTTCATCTGCATCGCGGGAAGGAGTAAACAAATAGTCTGAAATATGGTCAGTGAGGACGCGGTTTATCTCCTCAGGCATGCTCTTATCATAAGAACGTAGTCCAGCTTCAACGTGCGCTACTTTGATGTGCAGCTTGACCGCTGCCAGGGCAGCCGCCAGTGTGGAGTTGACATCCCCCACAACTATTACCATGTCCGGCTTTAGCTCAACGAGCACTTTCTCAAGCTCAAGCATTACCTTTCCAGTCTGCTCAGCATGAGTCCCGGAGCCGACGCCCAGATGTACGTCTGGCCGGGGTAATTCCAGCTCCTGGAAAAAAAGCTCCGACATCTGGTAATCATAGTGCTGCCCGGTATGGACAAGCACTCGTTCTACCAAGGGCTTTTCCCCTGAAAAATTATGCCTGTCGATAGCCCGGATAAGGGGGGAAATTTTCATGAAGTTCGGCCTTGCGCCGCAGACCAGCAGGA
Organism: Chloroflexota bacterium; assembly: GCA_016190925.1. Classification (GTDB taxonomy): domain Bacteria; phylum Chloroflexota; class Dehalococcoidia; order Dehalococcoidales; family JACPPQ01; genus JACPPQ01. The sequence continues at coordinate 32,938 of JACPPQ010000003.1, forward strand.
CTTTCATTAGCGGACCTTCGTTTCCTCCCGACAACACCGCCCAACCAGCGAAATGATTTCCTCCATTTGCCCCTCGGTTAGCTCAGGATAGAGAGGCAAAGAGAGTACCTCCGCCTGGGCAAGCTCGCTCTGAGGGAAATCGCCTGGCTTGTATCCCAGATACCGGTAGACTTCCTGAAGATGCAGCGAAAGGGGATAGTAGATAGCGGTAGCGATTCCCTGCGATGCCAGGAATTCCCTTACTTTGTCGCGTCTTTGCTCTTTGAAACGAAGAGTGTAGTAGTTGAAGCAATGGTAAGCATATGGCGCTTCCCACGGGGACTCGATGCCATCGATTTGACTGACGAGCTTTGAATAATGTGACGCCTTCTGCCTTCGCAGTTCAATCCATGAATCAAGATACCTGAGCTTGACTCTGAGGATGGCCGCCTGCAAAGAATCGAGGCGACTGTTGAACCCGTGGACCAGGTGATAGTACTTTTCCTTGCTGCCGTGATTTCTCAGCATCTCCAGCTTTTCGGCAACTGCGGGGTCATCTGTTACTACCATGCCGCCGTCCCCGTAGGCCCCAAGCACCTTGCTGGGGAAGAAGCTGAGGCACCCGGCGTTGCCTATCGAGCCGACCTTTTTACCCTTGTGCTTTGCTCCCAGCGCCTGGGCGCAGTCTTCGATTACCTTCAGGTTGTGCTCTCGGGCAATTTTCGTAATTTGTCCCATATCGGCGGGATGTCCGTACAGATGGACGGGAAGGATAGCCGTGGTCTTTTTGGTAATTTTGGCCTCGATTTTCGAGGGGTCGATGTTGCAGGTCTTCGGGTCTATGTCCACGAATACCGGCTTAGCCCCGCACTTGGCGATGGTTTCCGCGGTGGCAATGAAGGTGAACGGCGTGGTAAGGACTTCATCGTCCGGCTGGATGCCGCAGGCAAGCAGGGCAAGCTCAAGCGCATCGGTGCCGGAAGCCACGCCCACCGCATACTTCACATCCAGGTACGCGGCCATGTCCTCCTCGAAGGCTTTTAGCTCCGGCCCCAGGATAAACTCGCCACGTTCGATGACCTCGCCTACAGCAGAGTCGATTTCCGTTTTTAGCGATTTATATTGTAATTTAAGGTCAACCAGGGGAATTTTCATTGTCACCTCACGTCAGGGGCGAGCATATCTTGTCTTCTAATCGGTACACTTTAGCGCAGCGCGGACAACGAAGGGTGTTTCCCTTTCCTTTTAGCTCTTCTCCACACTCGCACATCCAACCGTGAATCCTGGCTGGATTTCCGTAGACCAGAGCATAGTCGGGAATATCCTTCGTCACTACTGCTCCGGCGCCGATGAACGCGAATTGCCCGATAGTATTTCCACAGACAATAGTAGCATTAGCGCCGATGCTGGCGCCCTTTTTCACCAGCGTTGGATTGAAATCATCTTTCCGGGACACATGGCTACGCGGATTCACAACGTTAGTAAAGACACTTGAGGGACCGCAAAAAACATCATCTTCCAGCGTCACTCCCTCGAAAACAGAGACGTTGTTTTGAATTTTCACGTTGTTACCTATCTTCGTTCCCTTCCCGATAAACACATTCTGCCCGATAACGCAGTTCTTCCCGATGGTTACGTTGGGCATAATATGGGAAAAATGCCAGATTTTCGTCCCTTCGCCGATGGCGAAGGGCTTCTCAATGACGCTGGACTCGTGGACAAAGTGGTCTTTTTCTTTCTTGCCTATAGGAACAATCGCTCCCCTGTTTCCGAGAGAAGCCTGGCAATGTGAGAGAATCTCCAGGACCTGCACTCCCTTACGGCCGTCGGTTTTCGGCTTTTTACGGCTTTCTATGCATTCGATGAAGTTCTGGCACTCCCTTCTCAGAGGTTCTTCGGAAGAGACCTCGATAGCCTCCGCCTCCTTGCGATGGGGAACAGGTTTTCTATCTATCCATTCTATTTCATGGCTGAAAAGCAGCAGCTTATTTTGTGCGGTATCATTGAACTCTGCCATCTTCCTATCGCCTACAACCACCAGCTTTTGTTCTTTGTACGGGTGAAGCCAGCTAACAAAGATGTGCGCCCTGGCTCCGCTCCTGAAGCTCATGGTAGTCACCGTGACATCCGCGATGTCCTGGTGAAGATAATAGCCACCGTGAGCAGAGACCTCGTGGGGCATCTCTCCGCCGAGAAGAAGAAGTATAACGGATATGTCATGGGGCGCAAAACTCCACAGTATGTTTTCCTCGGTGCGGAACTTCCCCAGGTTCAAGCGGTTCGAATAGATGTACTGGATTTTCCCGAGAGCGCCGCCATCAACCAGCTCCTTAAGCTTTTCCACGGCAGGATGATGTTCGAGAAGATGTCCCACCATCAGGATTCTTCCTTTTTCCTCAGCCAGCGCAACAAGCTCTTTACCTTCTTCCACTTTTAAAGACAGCGGCTTTTCCACAAAGGCATCTTTTCCCGCCAGGAGGCACTCTTTTGCCAGGGAGTAGTGCGTTGCGGCGGGCGTGGCAATGACTACGCCTTTTATCTCTTTGTTCTTCAGCAGGTCGGAATAGTCACATTCTCTGAAGACCTGGGGATACTTCGAAGTGGCTTCTTTGAGCCTGGCGGCGTCAACATCGCAGACGGTGTGAAGGGCGCCTAACTCCGCAAAGTTTCGCACCAGGTTCTTGCCCCAGTAGCCCGAGCCGATGACCGCTATGTTTTTATTCATAGCCTTCTCTCAACTTTTTCCAGGCTTGTTTCCATTGCCGGTGGGGCATAGCATAAAAGCCGCTGACCATTTCATCTTCTGAGACATCATAGGCAACCACTGCATTTAGTAGAATTTTTGCTCTATTGCCGATAGATACACCATTTGAGATTGTTACACCAATTCCAATCCATACATCCTCACCAATTTTATCACTTCCACCGATGCAGGTCTGAGCAGCTATCAGCGTTCTCGGCCCAATTTTTGCATTATGGCCTATATGAACAAGGTTATCTATTTTCACATCATCGGAGAGAACAGTGGCGTCATCTTCGAATGTTGCACGGTCGACCGCTGAATTGGCTCCCACTTCAACTCTATTGCCTATTTTTACCACACCGGCGTGCTGAATTTTCATTGTTCTTTTGTGCTCGATGTCCTGTTCAAACCTGAACCCATCACCACCTATTCGCGCTCCAGAATCGATGGTGCAATCATCGCCAATATAGCAGCGACTATAAACACAAACTCCCGGATAGATGCGGGTACCGCTGCCTAGAGTCACTCCATCAAGTAAACACGTGTTATGCAATATTTTTGTTCCATCACCAATGATTACATTCTTGCCTATGAACACATTTTCACCAATATAGACTTTTTCCCCAATTATGGCGCTCTCATCAACAAAAGATGTGCCCGATATTCCTACTTCCAGAATATCATTAAAATCCCTATAAAAATAATCTTGCAAGTCTATTAAAGAATCCAAGACATCTTGCACAACAATATATGTATTCTGAGGATACCTTGTGCAAAACTCGGAGAGAGTCTTTGGAATCAGCACTATCGCATTTTGCAGTCCGGCAAGCAGTTCACCATACTTCCTGTTTCTAATGAATGAAACCTTGTCTTTGACATAATTATCTATGGTGCAGGTGCCGATTATTTTGGTGTCTTTATTGAAGCTGCCCACTATTGCACCTTGGAGTTTGATGGCTAGTTCACTGATGCTGAGTTCTTTCACCAACAGTCTCACTTTACCTCAGAATCCACCTGACTACTTCAAATGTTTCGGCATAGGTTGTATTGACCTGAACCCCTCTGGTACGAGCCCAGCCATCGATGAACTCTGGGGAAGCATAATTTCGGCTTTCCTGCGACTGATAACATCTTATGGACTGTATTTTTTTCTCCAAGTGCTGCTTTTCCAGTGGTATAAAAAGGGAAGTAGTGAAGTTGAACAGATTCCATGGCAATTCGTAGCACAGGATATTGCTATTTTTGAAAGCTCTTATCCCTTCTTCAGCAATAGTGTGATGGTCTTGGTGCACATCTGCTAATGATGGTAAGAGCACTAATTCTGGATTAAGTTGTTTTCGAAGGCTGACCAATATTTCCAGAATTTCCTGTCTAAATTGAGGAAACTTTCGCACCTCAAATTTATAAATATACAAGTTCCTCTGCGTTATTCCGAGCACTCTAGTTGCTGCCGTTACCTCGTGTTCTAGGATATCTTTCGGCAGGCCTTCAGGCACTGATTTCTCAGCTATACTGAAAGTAACATAGGAGACCTCTTTGCCCTCTTCCACCCACTTGGCGACTGCCCCTCCTGCACCAAACTCAACATCGTCCGTGTGCGGTGCTAAAACCAGAACTCGTGTAAACTCATGAACCATCGGCCTCACCCATCACAAGCATTTAGATTTCGTTTTTGCCCATATGCGCAATAGCGTTAAGTCTTTGTTGGAAGCTCTTGAAGGTTTCCTTAAGACCATCTTCGAGACTGTACTTCGGCTCATAGCCAAAGGCCCGTGCGCGGGAAATATCCGCCAGGCTATCTCTGATATCTCCCGGCCTCGGCTCCGCGTGCACCGGTTTGATGTTGTTCCCCGCAAGCCCCGTGATAAGCTCAGCCAGGCGGTTCAGGGTAACGCTCTCGCCCCTCCCGATATTGAAGACACCCGTAGCATCGCTCTCAGCCGCAAGGATGTTCGCCGTTACTGCATCCTTAACAAAGGTAAAGTCGCGTGTTTGCTTCCCATCTCCGAAGATGACCGGCGGCTCACTTTTGGAAGCGCACATTATGAACCTGGGTATAACTGCCGCGTATTCGGAACGGGGGTCCTGCCTGGGCCCATAGATGTTGAAGTATCTCAAGGATACCGTGGGAAGTCCAAAGGCCTCCTGGAAGACGCAGCAATAGTGCTCTCCCGCGAGTTTGGTCACGGCATAAGGGGACAGGGGGTTGGGCGCCATATTCTCGGTCTTGGGAAGCGTGGGGGTGTCTCCATACGCAGAGGAGGAGGAAGAATAGATGACCTTTTTGACCGAATTTTCTCTTGCGGCCAGAAGCACGTTCAATGTCCCCGTTGCGTTGACTTCGTGGGATGTCAGGGGGTCTTTTATGCTGCGTGGCACGCTGGGAAGAGCGGCGAGATGGAAAACGTACTTTACATCTCGAAGAGCTTTTCTAAGAGAGGGAAGGTCCGTGACGCTACCTTTGACAAGCTCCGCGCTATCCTCTCGGAGCAATGGCTCCACATTATCCACTTTCCCCGTGGAAAGGTCATCAAATATTATGACCTTGTAGCCTTGCTTTACCAGTTCTTCGACAAGATGCGAACCAATGAAACCTGCCCCACCAGTGACAACCACCTTTATCTTATTCACTTTGCTCCCAACGGTTACAAGCGGCACAACCACCTCACCTCAACTGCCACAAATTTATTATAACTGAGCCAGGACAAGCCTGCAAGCCGTGCTAAGGCGGCGGGCTTCCTGCTCGTATATTACCCCGAAAATAGGCTTCTCGCCTCGCCATTGTGTCATTCCAGTCCGCCCCAGGCGGAGAATCAAGCGGTGGGAAAACGGGGTCTGGATTCTGGCTCCCGTATCGCGGTACGAGACAAGCTTAGCCAGAATGACAGCTTAAATCAAACGCACTATTTTCATATTTCGTGATGCTGGCTGCAAGCCAGAATGAAAAATTGTTACGTTGAGATGAAAGTGTTGAGATGAGCGTTGACATTTGAGCCAGGCAATCACTATAGTTAAGGTGTAAACTTAACTCGCAAAGGACGCTGTTATCAAATTTGAAGCTACGCATTAAGAATGAACTCCTCCTAATCGATATCTTTGTAGTTCTGCTAGTTGTCGTTGCTATCTTCTTTCCCGTCCCCGCTCTCCGAGTAGTTTTGGGACTGCCTTTCTTTTTGTTTTTCCCCGGGTACACTTTGACCGTCTCCCTGTTCCCAAAGAAAGATAGCCTGGGGGTTATTGAAAGGGTAGTGCTGAGCTTCGGACTCTCAATCGGGGTTTCTGCTTTCATCCTGATGATTCTCAATGCCACCGAACTGGGCGTGAATTTGTATCCGGTGCTCATCTCGCTCTCTGCTTTTATCCTATTAACATCGTATATTGGCTGGTATCGGAGACACAAAATTTTACCGGAAGAAAGATACGGCGTTGCCATAGAAGTGAATCTACCTTCTCTGGAAGGGCAATCCCGTGGAAGAAAAGTATTATTCGTTTTCCTTATTGCCGTGATTTTGGTGTCTCTGGCAGCTATCGGCTACGTCATCGCTTCACCTCGAAGCGAAGAACGGTTCTCCGAGTTTTATTTGCTCGGTCGTTATGGCAAGGTGGAATATTACCCTGGTAGATTCACCATGGAAAAAGGTAAAGTGGTTGCTGTCGAATACGGAGATGAAGCAGGAGGGGTAAATACTCAACGCGGTGAAGTGACTTTGGTGATAATAAACCATGAATACCAGCGTTCGGTTTATCAGATAGGAGTGAGACTGAATGCGCGAGATATAGCCGTGGGCCTGGATGGTGAGGACCGGACACTCATAGGTCCGATAAGGCTTGAACCCGATGAGAAATGGGAAAGGGTGATAAGCTTTGCTCCGCTACGTGCCGGCGATAACCAAAAAGTAGAGTTCATCCTGTATAAGGACGGGGTCCAATACTTTCAAACCCCTGCATATATTTGGATAAATGTGGTGGAGCTGGACTCCGGCCAGTAGGTGCTTGCCGTACCGCTGCCATAACAGTTTGTGCATAGTCCCGGGAGGTAATATAATATATTGATTGTCCTGTCCGCGGCAAGGGTTGCTCGAATCCATATCTACCATGCGCTGAATATATCCTCTATGTGCGCGGTTGAGTGCTGACAGAAGCATGCGCAAGAAGTAGACCATTTGCCGGTAAGCTGGAATGTTCCTGGCAGTTCCAGGTAAATGAGAAAGGACATCATCATGAGACTGAAAATTTGGTTTCTTGAGACCAGGCCGCAATTCCTTCTCCTTTCCGTAGTCTTGGCTTTCCTGGGCACTTCCATTGCCTTTTACAACGGTGTTTTTCACGCCGGGTATGCGGTGCTGGCATTTTTCGGGCTGCTCTTTGCGCATATCAGCGTCAACGTCCTCAACGATTATTTCGACTTTAAGAGCGGTGTCGACCTGAAGACCCGTCGGACGCCCTTCAGCGGCGGCAGCGGTATCCTGCCGCAGTCCCTCCTCACTTCCCATCAGGTCCTGGGGCTTGGGCTGGCCGCGTTTGCGGTCTCTTTAGGTATCGGTATTTTCTTTATGGTAGCCAGGGGACTGCTCCTGTTGCCTGTGGTCGTCGTAGCCGCAATCTGCATTCTGCTTTATTCCCCGCTGATACTGAAGATGAAATGGCCCGAGTGGTCACCCGGCGTGGGGTTGGGCCTTCTGCCGGTGCTGGGGGCTTATTTTGTTCAGACCGGTAACTTTACTGCGCCTGCCGTGATTGCTGCTGTGCCGTCAGGCTTTCTGGTGCACAACCTCCTGCTGATAAACGAGTTTCCGGATGTTGAAGCCGATAAGACTGCCAACAGAAAGACCTTGCCCATCACCATCGGATTGAAAAAGGCGGGCGTAGTCTATTCAGCGGTGACTATCGGGGTCTATATCTGGCTGGTGGTCGCTGTTGCCGCAAGACAGATGCCTGTCTTCTCTTTGCTTGGATTGCTGACCTATCCCTTCGCAGTCAAAGCCATCCGTGGCTCGATGAGTCCGGACCGCATGGACAAGCTTGTGCCCGCTATGGCTAACAATGTGCTGGTGGTGCTGCTCACCCAATTGCTCATGGGTATAGGTTATATTGTGGCTGGAAAGCTGGCATAAAATCATTTCATATTGTCATACTGGTGTGGGACAGGACTACCATCCAGGATTCTGACTCCGGTTGGAGTTGGGAATAAACTTCCGGAATAACATCTTGATTTTTACAAGAGGCGGTGTTCTTAAGATATGTCACAATGCGCAGATAATGCGGCTCGCGGCAAGCCCCTATACGAGATGTTCAATGCTGTGCCGCCTCGCTACGACCTGGTGAACCATGTCTTAACCCTGGGGTTGGACAAATGCTGGCGGCTGGCAGCAGCAAGGGAATGCCTGTCTTTGCGTCCAAAAAGAGTGCTTGACCTCTGTTGCGGCACTGGCGACCTTGCCATAAACATATCACAGCTTTCCGATACCGGCATCGATGTGCAGGGATTCGATTACAGCCAGCCTATGTTAGATATAGCTGCCGCCAAGGCTAAGGCGGCTGGAAAGGAAATTCCTTTCACCCGGGGCGAAGCGGCAGCCATGCCTTTTGCAGACAGATATTTCGACTGCGTGGGCATCTCCTTTGCCTTTCGCAACCTGATTTACAAAAATCCCCTGGCGGAGCGTCATATAGCCGAGGTGCTGCGCGTGCTTGCTCCCGGCGGGCGTTTTGTCATCGTAGAGACCAGCCAGCCGGAAGCAGGATTGGTACGGAAGCTATTCCACCTTTATCTGCGGGCTTATGTGCGCAACGTGGGCTACTGGTTCTCCGGCAACAAGGGAGCGTACCACTATCTGTCCCAGTCTGCTGCCAGATTCTATTCGCCCGAAAAGGCGAGAGACCTCCTGCTGGCTGCCGGCTTCAGCGCTGTATCCTACCGGCCGTTCTTGTTCGGGGCGGTGGGAATCCACGTGGCGGTAAAGTAGAATTACCTGTTCCGGTCGCATGTGCGTGTCTATTCTATTCAGCAAGTATCTTCGCTCACACTTTTTCGGCAGTCCGCTTTGTGCTAAGATATTTCGGTGCAAATAGCTATTGATACCTCGACGGATACCGCCAGCGTCGCCCTTGTCCGGGATAGCACTGTCCTTGCGGAATTGACCTGGCGCTGCGACCAGAACCATTCGGTTGAAGTCTTGCCCCGGCTGGCCTACCTGCTGGAGAAGTCGAAGCTGGACATCCAGTCCGCTACCTGCATTGTCGTAGCCAGGGGGCCGGGCAGCTACAACGGACTGCGGGTAGGTGTCAGCATGGCAAAGGGACTGGCCTTCAGCCTGGGTGTGCCGCTGATTGGAATAAGCACTTTGGAGGCAGCCGCTTACCAGCACGCAGCAACAGGTTTGCCAGTCTGCGCCATCTCCGATGCCGGCCGGGGTGAAATCGGCTCTGCCGTATACCAGATGCAGGGCAATGGCTGGCAGCAGATTCTCGCCGAACACCTCACTACCCTCGAAAACCTCCTTGCGCAACTCGCGGGAAAAGTTGTATTCTGTGGGGAGTTTGTGCCATCGATTGCGGGGCAGATAAAAGATAAGCTGGGAGAGAAAGCAGTCATACCCTCTCCGGCAGCCATCGTGCGTCGGGCAGTTTTCCTGGCTGAGCTTGGCAAGCGTCGATTCGATGCCGGGGATACCGATGACCCGGCGACATTACAACCCCTGTATCTCAGGCGGCCGCATATCACTAAACCAAAGCAGGACTGGAGGCAAAATGGTAAGCTTACCCCAGGTGTGGATTGATATCGAAAGGATAGACAAGTGCTTCGGGTGCGGGCCGAACAACCCCATCGGGCTGAAACTAAAATTCGAGTGGGACGGCAAGACAGCCAGGGCTGAGTTCACCCCCGGCGAGGTCTACCAGGGATGGGCGGGCATTGTGCACGGAGGCATACTCAGTGTCATGCTCGATGAGGCGATGGCCTACGCCGCCTTTTTTGAAGGTTTGCCCAGCGTCACTGCCGAGGCGAAGGTCAAGCTGAAGCTCCCCGCAAAGGTCGGCGAACCCCTGGTCATCTCCGCCTCCGTAACCAAAAAGACCAGGCGGTTGATTGAATCCACAGCAACGATATGCCTCAAAGACGGCACACTGGTTGCCGAGGGTTCGGCCACGCAGATTGTCATCAGGAACGGCCCCTGGAAAGATAAGCTCAACGGTTCGGGAAGCGATGCCGCAAACCAGAAATAAAGCGGTTATCTGGGATATGGACGGGGTCATCGTTGACAGTTTCGACCAGCATTTCCAGGCGTGGCAAACTGTCTTCCGCCGGAAGGGTGTAAATTTTACGGTAGAGGACTTCCGCCGCACCTTCGGGCAGAGAAACGATACCATCATCCGGGATATGATGGGAAACGCCATTTCGCGGGATGAAATAGAAGCCGTCAACCATGACAAGCAGGAGATGTACCGTGAGATAGCGGAAGGCCACGTCAGGGCGCTGCCGGGAGCTATCGAACTCATAAAATCGCTGAAGGACAGGGGGTTCAAACTGGCGGTGGCATCCTCCGGCCCACCCAGGAATATCGAAATGGTCTTGCGGAACCTGAACATCGACCGCTATTTCGATGCCGTGGTATCGGCAGATGACGTGACCGAAGGTAAACCCAACCCGCAGTGCTTCCTGCTGGCGGCGCGAAAGCTGGACGTAGCGCCTGAGGGCTGCATTGTGATTGAGGATGCCGTGGCCGGCGTGGCTGCCTGCAAGAACGCGGGGATGCGCTGCGTGGCGGTGACCACCACCCACCCATCGGACAAGCTGAAACAGGCCGACCTAATTGTCGATAGCCTTAAAAAAATTTCTGTTAGCGATATTATGAGGCTTCTAGCGGATTGATAAAAAAGAGAGTTGCTGCTTATTTTCTCCCTTTCGCAAAGGGAGAGCAAGAGGGATTTACCCCCAAAATCCCCTGAATCCACCATAAAATTTATCTCATAAAGGAGTTCGAGCAATGGAACAATCTTTGATTCTGGTCAAGCCCGATGCCATGGAAAGAGGACTGGCAGGCACAATTATCGCCCGGCTGGAGGGACAGGGATTCAAGCTGGTAGCGATGAAAATGCTGCGTATGGACAGGTTACTTGCGGAGCGGCACTATGACGTCCACCGGGATAAACCCTTCTTCAAAGGCCTGGTGGAGTTCATCACCTCCGGCCCTATCGTAGCCGCCGTTTTCGAAGGGGAAAATGCCGTGTCCGGCCTGCGAAAGGCCATGGGCTCCACCGACCCCGCAAAGGCAGCAAAGGGCACAATCAGGGGCGATTTCGGGCAGAATATCGAGCGTAACGTCATCCACGGCTCGGATTCAGTGGAGACCGCAGAGAAAGAGATAAGGCTGTTCTTTTCCGGGGCGGAAATCTTCAGCTACTGAATACGGACTACCGGCGTGGCATGGCACCACAGTCCATCGAGGTCGTAGTACTGCCTTTCGGTAGATGAGAAGATGTGGACGACGACGCTGCCGTAGTCGAGGAGGAGCCAGCCGGACTCTATTGTGCCTTCGACATGGCGTGGCAGAACACCCGCTTTTTTAAGCGTTTGCTCGATTTCCTCGTAGATGGCTTTGATTTGCGGCTCGGATTCACCGGTGCACAACACGAAATATGAGGTGAAGCTGCATACTTCGTGCACATCGAGCAGGACAACGTCAGCCGCCTGTTTTTCACTCGCTGCTTCCACCGCCTTACGCGCTATTTCTATCGGTTCCAGAAAACAGTTCCTCCGATTTAGCTCTCAAGATTATTATAACAGAGGTTGCCTGCTGACTCCATCCCTTGCCCTGAGCGTTCTGATAGTATAAACTGCTAAACATGGATAAGCTTCTCTTCGGCACGGGCGGAGTGCCGCATAGCGCCAGGACCGGCTCTACTATCGACGGCATCAGGCGCATCGCCGAGCTTGGACTAGGTTGCATGGAGCTTGAGTTTGTCCAGCGGGTGAGCATGAATGAGGCCGGCGCGAAAATCGTGGCGGAAGTGGCCAAACAGGCAGGAGTCAAACTTTCGGCTCACGCTCCATACTATATCAACCTGAACTCCCCTGAGCCGGACAAGATAAAGGCAAGCCAGGAGCGCATCTTCCAAACCGCCCGCATCGGCGCCATCTGCGGCGCGGAGAGTATCGTCTTTCACCCTGCCTTCTACCTCGGCAATCCACCATCCGAAGCCTATGATAGAGTTAAAAGCAACCTGGCGGAAGTTCTGGCCCGCGTTAAAGAGTTAAAGCTGAAAGTGGTTATCAGGCCGGAAATCATGGGCAAGACCAGCCAGTTCGGCACACTGGATGAAGCGCTCCGCCTCAGCACGGAGCTTGAGGGAGTGGCGCCATGTGTGGACTTTGCGCACTGGCGCGCCCGCAGTGAAGTCAATTCCTACAAAGAGTTCGTTTCTGTCTTCGAGCAGATTGAAAAGAAGCTGGGCCGGGCTGCCGTCGACAACATACACATACACGTCTCTGGAATTGAGTTCGGAAAGAGCGGAGAGAGGAAGCACCTCGACTTCAAAGAATCGGATTTCCAGTATTCCTCTTTCGTCAAGGCGTTGAAGGACTGCGACATCAAGGGCTGCATTGTCTGCGAAAGTCCCAACCTTGAGAAGGATGCGCTGCTTCTCCAGGGAAAATACCGGACACTGCCGCAGACAAAGTGAACGGCAAAGTTACCCCAATTTTTCGAACTTCCCGCAAAACACAAACCGTTAAAATCTCCCTTAATCCCTCTTTGCCAAAGAGGGAAATCCCAGCCTGCTCAGGCTATCAAAATGCAGGAAAATCGCGCGAATTGTCATTCTGGCGCAGGCCAGAATCCAGAACCCCACCTGCCACTGGATTCCAGCCTCCGCTGGAATGACAATAGGGGAGATGGATTTCGGTCCCGTATCGAGCCTGTCTCATAATTCATTAAAACGCTGTGAAAAGATAAAAATCAACGGCTCACAGGTCCGCCAGAGGCGGATGCCACCGGAAGAAAAAATGGGATAAACTACTATTATGAGACAGGCTCGTATCCTGTGCGGGACAAACTTTAACTGGAATGGTAAACAGGATATTTCTTTGAGATTGCCTATCGGCTCGCCTCTTGCCTTATTGCCCCAAATCGGGTAAAGTCTAACCTATGGCAAAAGCCGATAAGTCCAGGACAGTCTTCGTCTGCCAGGCGTGTGGCAAAGAGAACCTGCGCTGGGAGGGACGCTGCCCAAACTGCCACCAGTGGAACACCCTCATTGAAAGCGTGATAGTGGCCGCTTCCGCACGCACTCACACGGCAGACAGCCCGCTACAGGAGCTATCCCGCATTACTGTCGAGGCAACCGACCGCTTCCCGCTGCGTCTTGGAGAGTTCGACCGCGTGCTGGGTGGAGGGCTGGTGGCCGGCTCCCTGGTGCTCATCAGCGGCGACCCCGGCATAGGCAAGTCCACGCTCCTGTTACAGGCGTTGGCTCTGTCCGTTCAGGACAGGGGCAGGGTGGCCTATGTCTCCGCAGAAGAGACCCTGCGCCAGATAAAGCTCCGGGCGGAGAGGCTGGGAGTGAAGGGCGATGGTCTTTATCTGCTGGCTCAATCCGACCTCAACGCCATCGTGGACAAAATCGAGCAGTTGAAGCCCGGACTGGTGGTCGTGGATTCCATCCAGGCGGTCTATCTTCCTGAACTCGACTCAGCCGCGGGTAGCGTGACTCAGGTGCGGGAGTGCGCTGTGCGCCTGATGCAATGGGCCAAGTCCAACGCCGTGCCAGTTTTCATCGCCGGGCATGTCACCAAGGACGGCGCTATTGCCGGTCCGCGTGTCCTGGAACATATCGTCGACGTGGTGCTGCACCTTGAAGGCGAGCCGTTCAGCCAGTACCGGTTGCTGCGCTGCGTGAAGAACCGCTTCGGCTCCACTAACGAGATAGGCGTCTTCGAGATGAAGTCGCAGGGATTGGTAGAGGTGGACAATCCCTCGAAGGTGTTCCTTTCCCAGCGCTGGGAGGAGGCCATCGGCTCGGCGGTAGTGCCTGCTCTGGAAGGCAGCCGCCCGGTGCTGGTCGAAATCCAGGCGCTGACCAACCCCACCAGCTTCGGTCTGCCCCGGCGCACGGCCAATGGGGTCGATTTCGGTCGGTTGTTGATGATTATCGCCGTGCTGAGCAAACGGGTGGGGCTGAGACTGGGCGGGCAGGACATTATAGTGAATGTCACCGGCGGGCTCAAAATCAACGAACCGGGAGCGGATTTGGGAATCGCACTTGCCATCGCCTCCAGCTTCCGCGATGTGCCGGTAGACTCAAAACTGGTGGCAGTGGGGGAGGTGGGACTGAGCGGGGAGCTGCGCGCCGTCTCCCAGCTTGAGCGCAGGGTGGCGGAGTCTGCCCGTTTGGGCTTTAAGCGCTGCCTGGTGCCCAAAATAGGCAGCAGCAAGATTGCCGTCCCTGAGGGGATGGAGCTAATCCCGGCCAGCACCCTGCGGCAGGCGATTGGGGTGGGGTTGGTGGGGGAGAAGAGCAAAAGTGAGGCCGCCCACGAGAGTCAGTAAATTATGAAGACATTGCAGATAGGACAACGCTCATTTAGCGCGGTCATTACAAAAGAAGGCGAACTGTTTAGCTCATTGTGTCCTGAGTTGGACGTTGCCAGCAGTGGCGATACAAGTAAGGAAGCATTTGAGAACCTGAAGGATGCGGTAAAGCTTTATCTGAAGACTCTTGCGGAAGAGGGTGAACTTAAATCAGTGCTTGAAGCGAAAAGGAGGAAATATGTCAAAGAACAGCCAAGATGAACTAGTGCGGGCTTACGCAATGCTTTCGTCACTACGCAAGAACATTAGCCAAATGACAGACCGCAACGTTCCTGAAAAATATGTTGCAGACTTCCATAATGTTCTTGACAGATTGGAAAGCATAGGAATAGGCGTTTCCGAGTTCCGAATTCCAGCTTCAGAAGTCAAGCCTAAAGTTACAGACGTAAGTCCAGTTAATAATCATGGAGGTGGAGGGGGTCATGTCAGCTATTCCAAAGAAAAATATGTGGATAAATACTACTTACTAACCAAGCTAGACGCACTTCTTGGCTATATTGAAAGCATTACTTCTGAAAAGCCAAAGCAAATAGGCTTTCATACTGAGAGAGATTAAGGCATATGACCACCCATTCTAAAACCTCCGCCATTATCGCTGCTGCCGGGTCGAGCCAGCGCATGGGCGGCATGGACAAAATGTTCGCCCCGCTTGGTGGAAGGCCTGTGCTGGCACGCGTGGTTGACGTCTTCCAGCAGTGTGAGGCTATCGGCCAGATTGTGGTCGTAGTCAGCCAGCAAGACCTGAGCCTGCCCCGTACCTGATACGGGGGGCAATGGCCACTCCTGCCTCTGTCGGGCGGGATTGCTTTACATAACTTTCGCAAAAAACGAATCAAAAAACGCCTTTCTTTTCACGGTTTTTAGCCTCAACTTTACATAAGTTATCCAAAAAACGAATCAAAACCAGATAATTATGTCGACCGAAATTAGCCACTACTTGACATAAATAGTAAAACGAATTCTCCTATCTACTTAGCTTTGAGTTGTTTCCCGCAAAAACATATCAGCGCATATGTCCTGTGTTGTCTTGAGAGCTATGTCGCACCGGCTGACATCTCTGAAAGCTGAAAGCTGACGGCTGAAAGCTTTTACGGCAATTGTACTCCACGCACATAGATGTGTTAAAATGAGCGCATTATTGTCGGAGATGTCAGGTAGTCTGTGTTGCATAGTTTCCCCATAGTGGTGGTAGTTGGCAGTGTGGTTTTCTCAAAGATAATCGATTTTAAAGGCGGATAACTGTTTTACAGATGAGATAAGGTTTTTCAAATATGGCGCAGATGAAACGAAGTGAAGAGTTGACTGAGAGAAAGAAGGAGTTCCGCACTACCGTGGGCGGGACAGTGGTCAAGCGGGTATACCTTTCTTCTGATTTAGCTGGCCTCAAAGAGGAAGACACCGGTCTTCCAGGCGAATATCCCTTTACCAGGCATATTATGCCCACCGGCTACCGCGGCAGGCTGTGGACCATGCGCCAGTATGCCGGCTTCGGCACGGTGGAAGAGACCAACGAGCGCTACAAGTTCCTCTACAGGCAGGGACAGACCGGCTTCAGCGTGGCTTTTCAGCTTCCTACCCAGGAAGGCTACGATTCCGACCATCCGCTGGCAGCCGGGGAGGTAGGCAAATGCGGGGTTGCCGTAGACTCGTTGCAGGACATGGAGCAGCTCTGGGAGGGCATCCCGCTGGGACAGGTTAGCACTTCGATGACCATCAACGCCACAGCGCCTATCCTGCTTGCCATGTACATCGCCTGCGCGGAAAAACAGGGAATTGACCGCAGCAAACTGGAAGGCACTGTCCAGAATGATATTCTGAAAGAGTATATCGCCAGGAACACCTATATTTTCGGGCCGGCGGCATCCATGCGGCTGGTCACCGATGTTTGCGCCTACTGCGCCCGCGAGATGCCCAAATGGAACTCCATCAGCATCAGCGGCTACCACATGCGCGAGGCGGGAGCCACCGCCGACCAGGAAGCTGGTTTTACTCTGGCCAACGGCATCGCCTACGTCAAGGCCATGCTCGATAAGGGGATGCAGGTCGACTCTTTTGCGCCACGTTTCTCGTTCTTTTTTGCGGCGTATACCAACGTCCTGGAGGAGGTTGCCAAGTACCGTGCTTTACGGCGCATGTGGGCCAGAATAATGAAGGAACGCTTCGGCGCTCAGAATCCCAAATCGTTGATGCTGCGTTACCATGTCCAGACTGACGGTTTCACCCTGACCAGGCAGCAGCCTCTTAACAATACGGTGAGGGTGGCGTTGCAGGCGCTGGCGGCGGTGCTCGGCGGGTGCCAATCTTTGCACACCAACTCCTTCGATGAAGCCCTGGCTCTCCCCGGAGAAACGGCGGTGCAGGTGGCACTGAGGACGCAGCAAATTATCGCCTATGAAAGCGGTGTTGCCGATACCGTCGACCCTCTTGGAGGTTCCTATTTTGTTGAAACACTCACGAATCAGATAGAGAGCGCTGCTTCGAAATACATCGCTGAAATAGACAAAATGGGCGGCGCTCTGAAGGCTATCGAACAGGGATATATCCAGAAGGAGATTGCCCGTTCCGCTTACGAGTACCAGAAAGCCGTAGACTCCGGCGGGCAGGTGGTTGTCGGTGTCAACAAGTTTGCCACTCATGACGAGGAAGAAACCGAGACCCTGGAGATTGGCGCTGAGGTTGAGCAGAAACAAATCAAGCGCTTGAAGGCATTAAAGCATAGTCGTGACAACCAGAAGGTCAAAGAAGTTCTGGCAAGGGTGCGGGATGTGGCGTCTGGCAACGAAAACATTATGCCGGCACTGGTAGAGGCCGCGAAAGTCTATGCCACAGTTGGAGAAATAAGCGATGCTCTTCGGAGTGTCTTCGGGGAATACCGGGAGCCGAACATTTTATAGCGGTTAGCAGGTAGCGGGTAGCTAAATAATGTCTTAGAAATTCGTTGCTTAAACCAAGCCTTTCGAGAGTATGAAAATTACCCGGATTGTCATTCCTGCGGAAGCAGGAATCCAGGTCGGGTGGATGGGATGGGTTCTCTGACTTATCGCATGAGAAGTATAAAGAAATGTATTTCAGACATGACATCAGGGCAGAAGGAAGGGCTGATAGCTAAAAGCTGAAAGCTATGAATAAAAAAATCCGTGTACTAATAGCCAAGCCCGGCCTTGACGGTCATGACCGTGGAGCCAAGGTGGTTGCCAGCGGCCTGCGTGATGCCGGCATGGAGGTCATCTACCTCGGCCTGCGGCTGACGCCGGAGCAGATAGCCGAGGCCGCGCTTCAGGAAGACGTGGACGTGGTGGGACTGGCCTGTCTCTCCGGCGCCCACATGTCCTTGTTTCCCAGGACGGTTGAGCTTGTCAGGCAAAGGGATAACGATATCCTGGTCATCGGCGGAGGGATAATTCCCAAAAAGGACATACCGGCATTGAAAAAAGCGGGCATCGCCGAGGTCTTCGGGCCGGGCACAACGCTGGATGAAATTGCGGAGTTCATTAAGAAAGCGCTGGAGAAGAATGCGGATGATAACCAGGATTAACCACATCGGGATAGCGGTAAACAGCATTTCAGATGTGCTCAAGCTCTACACCGAGGCGCTCGGATTAAAGCTCAAGGACATCGAAATTGTGGAAGAGCAGAAGGTGCGCACTGCTATCATACCGGTGGGCGAAAGCAAAATCGAGCTGCTGGAATCGACCGACCCGGAAGGCGTGATTGCCAAATTCATCGAGAAAAAGGGCGAAGGACTTCATCACCTTGCTTTGGAGGTCGACAATATCGAAGCTGCCATGGCGAATATCGAGAAACAGGGCGTTCAGCTTGTTGATAAGAAGCCGAGGAAAGGCGTTGAAAATACCAGCATCGCCTTCTTGCATCCTAAGGGAACGAGGGCATTAATCGAACTGGTGGAGACAGGGAAGTAGCATGGAAGACGAGAAGCACATCAAAGACAGACTGCTGGCCGACCTGCATGCCCAGCGAGAAAAAATACTGGCGATGGGCGGCAGGGACAGGCTTCAAAAGCGGAAAGAGCAGGGCCGGCTCTCCGCCCGCGAGCGCATAGAGTCGCTGCTGGACAAGGACACTTTCTGCGAGATTGGCATGTTCGCCAGAAACAGGGGCCAGGCATTCGGCATGGACCGGATAGAAATTCCGGCGGATGCGGCAATCACCGGCTATGGCAAAATCGATGGCAGAAAGGTCTATGTTTTTTCGCAGGACTTCACCAGCGGCGGCGGGACCATCTCAGAGGTGCACGCCCAGAAGCTCTGCCGTGTCATTGACGCCGCCATGAAGGACGGTTGCCCCATTGTTGGAATATTCGATTCGGGTGGGGCCAGGATTCAGGACGGCGTGGATGCCCTCTCCGGCTGCGGGCAAATGTTCTACAGGAACACCATGGCGTCCGGCGTGGTGCCGCAAATATGCGCCATCATCGGGCCGTGCGCCGGGGCTTCGGTCTATTCCCCGGCGCTGATGGACTTCATCTTTGCCGTAAAAAACCTGAGCTATGCCTTTATCACCGGCCCGAGGGTAGTCGAGGCCGTGCTGGGCAAAGAGGTCAGCGAGGAGGAGCTTGGCGGCGCGATGGTGGCCCAGGTGAAGGCGGGCGTGGTCTCGCGCACCGAGGACAGCGAACACGAATGCCTCAAGGCTATCAAAGAGCTGCTTACCTACCTGCCATCGAGCAACCGTGAGAAACCGCAGCAGGTGGATTGGGGAGATTGCCCTAACCGCACCGATAGCACCCTTTTTGAAATCGTGCCAGCCAGTCCGAGCAAGCCCTACGATATGCACCGCATGATTCATCGAGTTTTCGACCAGAGAGCAGACGGCAAGGACAACTACTTCGAGCTATTTCCCAAGTTCGCTACCAACGTAATCACTTGCTTTTGCCGCTTGAACGGCTGGACGGTGGGCGTCATCGCCAACCAGCCGATGTCGAAGGCGGGCTGCCTGGACATCGATGCCTGCGATAAGGCTTCCCGCTTCATCCGCTTCTGCGATGCCTTCAATATCCCGGTGGTGAACTTGGTGGACGTGCCCGGCTATCTTCCGGGGTCGAAGCAGGAGTGGGGCGGCATAATACGGCACGGGGCCAAGATGCTCTATGCCTACTCCGAGGCCACCGTGCCCAAGCTAACCCTTACCATCAGGAAGGCCTACGGCGGCTCTTACCTGGGGATGTGCAGCAAGGACCTGGGAGCCGACTCCGTGCTGTGCTGGCCGACCACCGAGCTTGCCGTAATGGGGCCGGAGGGAGCGGCGAACATCATCTTTCGCAAGGAGATTGAAAAGTCGCCCGAGCCGGACAAACTCCTCGATGAAAAGATAAAGGAATATCGCAGCATCTTTGCCAATCCCTACCGCGCTGCCTGGCACCTGCACATCGATGACGTGATTGACCCGGCTGAGACCCGCCCGAGGCTCATCAGGGCGCTGGAGATGGCACTGGACAAGCAGCAGCAGAGGCCGGTCAGAAAACACGGCATCATGCCGGTGTGAGAGTTGGTTGAGTTCTTAGAATTTGTTTGGTTTGTTGAGTTTTTAGAGTTCTTTGAGTTAGGATGATACCTTCTATGTCTTTACGAGTCCTTCATCGGAAGGATTCGGCTGAAGGACGACGAAGCAATCTCAATCATGCTCAGTGTCATTCCAGTCCTTCAGGGAAGGAGAATCCAGAGGGTGGATGAGGCGGGGCTGGGTTCTTGCTAATCATCTGACACCTCATAACTCAAGGCACCGCTGGGGCAGGTGTCTATGACCCGTATAATCTCTTCTATATCGGCACCCTCAAGATTCACCCAGGGTCGCTTGTCTGGGTCGAAGACATCATGAAGCTGACCGTGACACATACCGGCGTACATGCACTTGTCGCTATCCCACAAGACCGTGAGCTTGCCTTTGGTGTATGTGCGCTTCATAATTTTATTCTAACACTAACGTATTTTGGTTTTCTTTAACCTGGTTTTCCCACCTTCATCCCGCCCGACAGCGCGGGAGAGCGTAAACACCAGGAACTGGTTAAGGCTCACGCCCTCTTTCTCAGCCATCCGGTTAAGCTTACGGTGCAAGCTCTTCGGCACACGGACGTTAAACTTGCCGCTGTATTCTTCCTGTTTTTCTCCCGGCAAGGGAATATCCTGTCCGTCTTCGTATGCCACTTCAAGCCACATTCGACGGGCGATTTCTATCATCTTGTGGGCTTCGGTTATTGATTCCCCCTGTGCGAAGCATCCGGGAAGGTCCTCAATTTGAATAAAATATCCACCCTCGGGAGCTTCCTCAATAGTGACAGGGTATTTAAGACTGAGATAATACTCAAGCGGTTGTCTCTTGACTGTCGTTACCATGCTATCCCTCCAACTCCAGAACTTTAATGATGTTTTTAGCGTAGGATGTATTTACGTATTTCGTATTCTTGGGAACTACTACCGTGATCGGGCGAGTTCCCTTTTTATGGTAGGTCCTGTGACTCCCACCGCCCTTGCGCCACTCATATCCATAGGCAGTGAGAAGCCTATCGCAGTCCTCAACCGTGATATGCATCCTGTCGGTGAGAAACTTCTTGACTAACTTCTCATCACCCTTCACGGTTTCATAGTACCATATATAGTGGCATATATCAACTGAAGAAGAAGCATTTCAAAATGGTGTTTGAGAGGAAGGGGCTAATACTGGATTTGCAGCGGGTTACTCACAGAGCAAGTTGGACGAAAGAAAGAACTTTTAGGCTAGACTTTAGCATTGCTGAGTACGGGAGTATAATAATCTTATGGAAGAGAAGCTTTTTAGCAATGATATAACCCCTGCTGACGACTTATATCGCATCATTCGTGACGACGAGAGATATGTTGAGGAAAAATCCCACATGGAGAATTTGTGGAAGACTTATCAACCTTACGCTGACAGAGATTACCTAAAGAAAATAACAGAGGACTTTGACGCCCGTTTTTGGGAGATGTATTTGACCTGCACCTTGGTTCATTATTCCTTTAATGTTGTCCCAAAGCAAATGCCTAAAGGTCCTGATATAAAGATAGACCACGGTTCAACAACCATATGGATAGAAGCTGTTACACCAACAATCGGAGACTCAAGCAAACCTGACAGTGTTCCTGATCTTAAAATGGGTATGACTCAGCAGATTCCAGACGACCAAATAATCCTCAGGTATACAAATGATATATCCGAAAAACATAAAAAATATCGCAAATATTTGGGTGATATTATCAGGGACGGGGATTGCTACGTAATCGCCTTAAATGGCTGTAAAACTCGGCATGGTAAGATCAATCCACCAAGAATTGTTCGTTCTGTTCTACCCATAGGTAGGCCAATAGGCACTTTAGATATAAAATCTAAAATATTGAATATGCAAAACCCATACATGCCATCTTTGAAAAAGGCTAGCGGCAGCCTGGTCGAGACAGATATATTTACCAAACAGGAATATAATAATATCAGTGCCGTAATGTTCTCCAATGTCGATGTTTGCAATCCAACTTCAACCATGGGCGATGATTTTATCATCGTTCGCAATCCTTTAGCATCAAAACAACTACCTGTTGATTTCCCCAATGTCGGCTTGGAATATACAGCCGAATTATCCCAAAATGGAATTACTTTGAACCGAAGGGAACTGATACAGCACTAAAGGGCAAAAGCCCCTGCTTAAAAAACCCTTCAAGTTGGCGTTGCGATCCGTAAGTAGCAAACAAATAAAGCACCGTTTTTCGCGGTGCCTCTTCAAATCCAATTGGTAGCCCACATTGGATTCGAACAGCCTCTGTCCCTACTTCTTCTCCCCCACCCGCCTCACGCTATTGCTCCGGCACTTGGGGCAAGCCCGCTCCACCTTGATGAGGTCGTCGGAAGTGGTGTACTCATGGCCGCAGCGCATGCACTTTAGCTTGGACTGTTTCTCGGTGGGGGTCATTATGCCACCTTCTTCTTGTCTGCGGCTTCCAATGCCTTTCGTGTCTGCTCAATCTCCTCCGGTGTTACCTTTGAACGTCTCTCGTCAAGCTCAGCCATGACCCTGGCAAACTTCTGACCCTCGGCGGCGCTCATCCACTCCAGTTGGAGTCGCTCAGGCCGGATGCCCAGTCGCTCCAGCCTGCTCCACAGCCGGTCCATGCGCTTCACAGTCGAGCGGTTGGCGGCCATGTAGTGGCAATCGGCCAGGTGGCAACCGGAGACCAGCACAACAGGAGCGCCCAGCTTGAAAGCCTGCATCACAAACTTCTCGTTGACGCGCGCGCTGCACATGGTGCGGATGATACGGATGTTGGGTGGGTATTGCAGTCGGGACGTTCCGGTGAGGTCGGCGGCGGCATAGGAGCACCAGTTGCAGGCAAAGACAATGGCCGTGTCCTGCGGGTTTTCCGCCAGCGCGGCCTCGATTTGAGCCATGTATTGCGCATCTTCGAAATGCCTCAGGCTGATAGCCCCGAAGGCGCACTCCGCCGCGCAGGAGCCGCATCCGGCACACATCGCTTCGGTGACGTGGGCGGCAATCTTATTCTGTTTGCTGGCGCTGATAGCGCTGTAGGGACAGACCTGGACGCAAAGCTCGCAGAACGTACATTTCTCTTTGTCGACAACAGCTATGGCCGCGTCCAGCTTGATTTTATCCGAGCTGAGGATTACCCCAGCCCTCGCGGCGGCGGCGCTGGCCTGGGTCACGCTGTCCTTGATGTCTTTCGGCGATTCCACGCATCCGGCCAGAAACACGCCGCGCGTCGGGGCATCCACCGGCATCAGCTTGGGATGCGATTCCGCCAGGAAGCCATCGCTGGTCTGTGATAGTGAAAGCAGGTGACGGATTTTATCGCCGTCCTTTCGTGCTTCCAGCCCGACTGCCAGCACCACCATGTCAAGCTCGTGCTCCTCGATACACCCGGCGGTGGTGTTTTCCACCTTGAGGCGGAGGCTGCCGGTAGACGGGTCTTCCTCGATGTGCTCCGGCAGGCCGCGCACGTATCTCACACCTTCCCGCTTGCTGCGCTCGTACAGGTCTTCGAAGCCCTTCCCGAAGGCGCGAATGTCGATGTAAAACACAGTTATCTCGGTGTCCGGGTAGTGTTCCTTGATGAGCAGGCTGTTCTTGATGGTAACCATGCAGCAGATGTTGCTGCAGTAGGGATTTCCGCGATTATGCGACCTCGACCCAACGCACTGGATAAACCCGATGCGCTTCGGAGCCTTCGTATCGCCCGGTCTGACCAGGTGGCCGCCGGTAGGGCCTCCGGCGTTTATCAGTCGCTCAAGCTCCAGGCTGGTGACCACGTTCTGGAAGCGGGTGTAGCCGTACTCGTCCAGGCGGGTGGGGTCATAGACGTCCATGCCGGTAGCGACTACCACCGCTCCCACCTTGAGCTCTACGATTTCATCCCGCATGTCGAAGTCGATGCAGCGTTTTTGGCACTTCTCCACGCACTTGTTGCAGGTGATGACGTCTTTGCTCAGGCAGTCTGCCATATTGATGACGTAGGAGGAGGGAATCGACTGCGGGAAGGGGATATAGATGGCGTTCCTGGTAGCCAGGCCGACCTCGTATTCGTTGTACTTGTTTACGGGGCAGACGGTGGCGCATTCACCGCAGGCGGTGCAATCGGCTTCCCGGACGTAACGGGCCTTGCGGCGCACCTTAACATTGAAGTTGCCGACATATCCTGAGACGTCCTCGACTTCGCTCAGGGTCATCAGCTTGATTCTGGGATGTCGACCGACATCCTTCATTTTAGGGCCGAGTATTCATATCGAACAGTCCATGGTGGGAAAGGTCTTATCGAGCTGCGCCATCACGCCGCCGATGCTCGGTTGCTTCTCCACCAGGTAGACCATGTGTTCCGCATTGGCCAGGTCAAGGGATGCCTGTATTCCGGCTATGCCTCCCCCGATGACCAGTACTGCATCCGTGACGGGAATCTCGTTCTCTTTTTGAGGTTTGAGCAGGCGCGCCCTTGCCACCGCTATCCTCACGATGTCTTTGGCTTTCTCCGTTGCCGCCTTTCGGTCGGTGGAGTGCACCCAGCTGCACTGCTCCCTGATATTCGCCATATCAACCAGGTAGGGGTTCAGTCCCTCCTCCGCCACGCAGGTGCGGAATGTCGGCTCATGGAGCCGCGGCGAACACGAGGCAACCACCACCCGGTTGAGGTTGAGTTCCCGTATTTTCTTCTTAATCTCCTGCTGGCCGGGGTCGGCGCAAGTATAGCGGTTCACCGTTGAAACAACCACGTTTTCCAACCCCTCTGCGTACCGCCGCACCTCTCCGCAGTCCAGGAACCCAGCGATGTTCAGCCCGCACTCGCAGACAAATACACCAATCCTTATCTCATCAGCCATTTTTAGTGTCCTCTATATCCTTCCATCTTGCAAGAAATCAACCAATTCGGGAGAAATAACCAATTACCAAGCTCCAAGCACCAAACAAATCTCAATATTCAATTGTCAATAAACAAACACTTTTGGGTTCTTTTCTCGAGCAGAATCTTTAGCATACCTAGAAAATACCCTTTTACCATTTCGATTCTTCAGCCGAAGGAGAATCCAGACTCCACTTCCCCACTGGATTCCCGCCTTCGCGGGAATGACAGTTGGTGTGACTTTTTCATTGTTTCGTGGGTCCTTCATCCGAAGGATGACAAATTGTTTGGTTATTTTTTGGCCTGCCCTGAGCTTGCCGAAGGGTTATTGTATCTTGATTATTAGCTTGCTTTCAGCTTTTGTTTTTCACTCTTTTACACAAGCTGATCGCTGACTGCTGATAGCTAATCCACCAGCGCCTTCGCCGCAAAGCTGGTAATATCTTCAATTTCGATATTCAATTCTTTCTCGTTCTTCATGGCGCATTTCAGGTGAATCTGGCATTTGGGACATGAAGTCAGCAAGAGCCCTGCTCCGGTGGCTTTAGCCTCCCGCAAACGCTCTGCCTGTATCTGCTTATTGATTGTGCCGCAGTTCATCCACGCCTGCGTGCCGCAGCAAAGTGCGCTCGTTCGATTATGGGCCATCTCCGTCATTTTAAGGCCGGGTATGGCGGTAATCGCTGCCCGCGGCTGGTCATAGATGCCGGAGAACCTGCCCAGACGGCAAGGGTCGTGGTAGGTCACTTTCTTCTTCGACGTGCGGAATTTTAGCTTGCCATCCGCTATAAAGTCGGCCAGGACCTGCGAAATATGCACCACCTCGAAATCAAGACTTCCCGCGTAACGAGGATATTCCTCCTTGAGTGTCAAATAGCACTCCGGGCAGGTAGTCACCACCCGCTTTGCCTTCGATTCCTTTAGTGCTCTAATGTTGTGCTCAGCCAGGCGCGCAAAGCCCTTCGTGTCTCCGGCCCAGAGCAAGTCGTGTCCGCAGCAGCGTTCGTTGGGCAGCACGGCAGGTTCGATACCCAGTGTATTGAACAGCTTGATAGCGCCTCTCGCGGCATCCAGCGTCCTGACCTCCAGGTCTGAAAACAGCACATCGAAGTAGGGCTGGCATCCGACGAAGAAAAGGACATCGGACTGAGCAGAGACCTTCAGGTTTTTGCCTACCCAGTCCAGCCGGTTCTGGCTCAGGTTATTGGCGGTCATAATATGTGTCAAAGCTCTCAAAGCTCCGCCGTGGGTGCACTGGCCGGTGTTGCCCAGGGTGTGGGCCTCCGCTCGTAGCGACTTCATAAGCTCGGTGTAGCGCACGCCTGACTGGCACCTTTCTTCACACATGGAGCAGGTGATGCACGACCACAGCGCGCTGTTCTGGAGCATTTCATTGCCATTCTTGCTAAGCGTGCTGGACACCACCTTCCGCGGCGAGTACGAGGGGTCGTACTTCGAGATAGGGCAGGCAACGGTGCACCTGCCGCAGTCGAGGCAGGAATACGCCCGCGTTTCTGTAATTATCTGGTGGATTTCAGACAAAAAAGGTTCCTTCCTTAAGCCTTCGGTTTCACCATATCATTGTTTAAAGACGCTGGTGTGGAGTTGGTCTTTCTGATGCGCTTCGCAAAATCGGAAACCTGCCTGGTGAAGACCTCATCGCCACCGAGCGGCACCTCAATCAAAGACAGCCTGCCGGGCTCGATTCCAAGCAGGTGCAGCATCTTCCCCGCCTGTTCAAATAGCTCCATCGCCCTGGTCATACCTTCGTCATAATGGCATTCCTTCGGCGGACAGCCCAGGAGCATCACCCCATCTGTGCCCAGTTGAAACGCTTTCAGAACAAGACCCAGGTGCACCCGCCCCAGGCAGGGAAGCCTGACCAGTTTGATGCTGGCCGGGTACTCGGTACCGTGAAGTCCGGCAAGCTCCACCCCGGTGTAGGCGCTCCAGTTGCAGACAAAACCCACAATGCGTGGTTCAAAATCCAGATTGCTTTCATTTATACTACGGCATTCCGGCTCGGATGAAATTGCCTCAAGCGAGGCCGTTATTTGTGCATCAGTATTGTCATATTGGCTGAGTGCCCCTGATGGGCAATTGGCCACACAGAGCCCGCAACCGCGGCACAGGCCCTCGTCAACCTCGGCTATTTTTACTCCTTTCTCTTGTTCAGAAACCTTGATAGCGAGGAACGGGCAGACGGATTCGCATGTGCCGCAGCCGCGACACCTCATTCGGTCAACGGCAGCGATGGTCTCTACTATCTCCATTTCTCCGCTGTTCAGCAGTATGGATGCCTTGCTGGCTGCCGCCGAACCCTGGATGACGGCTTCCACGGTATCCTCCGTTGCCTCGCCGGTCCCGCAGAGGAATATCCCCGGCAAACGGCTGCCCGCAGGCTCGGACAGGAGTTTTTCGTAACCGTTTCTGATGGCCTTCTGCAAAAATACCGGCAGCTTCGATGTCCTGCCGTAGAGCTCGCTGATGTCCAGGATAACCACGCCCGCCCTGAAGGAGTGCTCCTTTTCACCTTGAATGACGGTGGCATTATAGCCCCCCGCAGTAACGCTCAGGCTGGCAACCTGCGCTCCGTAAAGCACTGTTGCCCCCTTCTTTGCCAGTTCCTTTTGCAGGTATCTTTTTAGAGTGTCAGCCTGGCACAGAGAGCCTTCGCACGGGAGCTCAAAGTGGCTGTTCACCAGGATGGTCTCGAAGCCCTGCGCCGCCATATCTGCTGCCGCCTGCATACCGCTCAGCCCCCTGCCCAATACCAGGATGCCCTTTCCCAGGCCGAGTGTTCTCTTTCTGTGCGGCTGGCTTTGCCTGGCGCGTGCCACCCCTGCTGCAATGAGGCTTATAGCTTTGGATGTGGCTTTATCGGGCCTGCTGCGGTGCGCCCAGGCGCAGTGCTCCCTTATGTTTACGAACTCGTAAGAGATGCCATCGGCTTCCTTGCTGTTCAACAGATTCTGCTTACAACGGACGCGGCGGTCGGAGCAGCTGAAACATATCTGGTCGAGATTGCAGCAAGAGCAAGCCGCCAGAACAACGTGTGTAAGGTTTTGCTCCTTCGCCACCTTCTTTATCTCGATGGCCGCATCGGAAGTGCAGGCGTAGCCAATCTCTCCGCAATACACCACCCCTTCGAGTCCTTTGCAATAGCTGACCGTTTCTCTGATATTAACCACCTCGCTGATGCTGCCTCCGCAGCAACACACGCAGACGCCTATTTTCGTTTCTCGATTGCCCAGTACGACTTCCAGTTCAGCCGGAGCTTTTCTGGTTTCCCTTTTAACTTCACCGGTGTCAGCGGAACGCACCGCCATGTCCACCATTACCCTGGCGGCCACAGCGGATGCCTCGGAAAGGACTCCGGTTTCCGGAGAGGGCGGAATCCAGTAGATGCCAGGACGCCTGTTCACAGGCTGCGATTCTCCGCTATCATCCTTCAATTTGACCGAGGCGTGTTTCGGGACAGGGTTTTCGGTAGCTATAATGGCCTCAACATCGAGTTCGACCATCTCCGCTTTTGCACTGTGGTCTATCGCCCTCAGTTCACAGGCACGCTGGCATTCCAGGCAGGTGCTGCAACCGGCGCAATTCAGGCATCGTTTTGCTTCTTTCACCGCCATTTCGGCGTCGAACCCAAGCTCTACCTCTTCGAAATTGCCGACCCTATCCTTGTAACGCAGCAAAGGCATCTGTTGACGTTCCACCGGGGGGATATATGTCTGTTGGAGGTCTACCTCTACAGGAGTGAGTTTACCCTGACGTTCTGTGATTTGCTCGCCACGCAGGTAAGCATCGATGGAAACTGCCGCACGGCGTCCGGCGGCGATGGCGTTAATCAGGGGCCCGGGCCTTCCGGTGGCGTCCCCCGCAGCGAATACTCCGGGAACGCCCGTGGTCATAGTGAGCGGGTCGACTACTACGTGTCTCTTGCCTTCGGTTAATGTGGAGTCTCCTTCGAGGAAGGAAAGGTCGGGTCTCTGCCCTACGGCGACTATCACGGTATCCACGTCCATCACAAACTCGGAGCCCTCAATGGGTATGGGAGTGCGCCGTCCGCTCTTGTCCGGCTCTCCCAGCCTCATGCGGGTACACTCGATGCCTGTCACCGCTCCATCACTGCCGTGGATTCTGACCGGCGCCACCAGGTACTCGATTTTTACCCCTTCTTCCTGTGCCTCGGCAACCTCCTCGGGGTCGGCGGGCATTTCCTCGAGGCTGCGGCGGTAGAGAATGCTAACGTTCTCACAGCCAAGGCGGATGGCGGCGCGCGCCGAATCGACGGCGGTATATCCCCCTCCGATGACCGCAACTCTCCGGCCGATTGTAACCGGCTGCTTGAGGTTCAGAGCCTTCAGGAAATTGACGCCGTTGATTACTCCTGAGAGGGTCTCTCCAGGGACGTTCAATCTCTGGTTTGTATGGGCGCCCGTGGTGATGAGTATCGCTTCATAGCCCTGTTTGCGAAGGTCGGCCAGCGTCAGGTCTTTGCCGATGGGCGTCGAGGTCCTGATTTCGATGCCCAGCTTCACAATATCATTGATGTCTGCCATGCGGACCTCGCGCGGCAAACGAAAACGGGGCATTCCGACAGCTATCATGCCGCCAGCGACGGGCAGGGCTTCAAAAACGGTTGACTTGTGGCCCAGCCTGGCCAGGTCGCGGGCTGCGGTCAGTCCGGCTGGTCCCCCTCCGATGATGGCTACACGAGGAGGGCCGACAGGCTTGCGCGCTCCGTTCGATGTCTGAGCCCGTCTCAGGGAGAAACCGGTGGAGTTATTATCAGCGATGAACCTTTTTAAGTCACAGATAGACACCGGCTGGTCTATCTTGCCGCGGGTGCACTTGCTTTCACAGGGACGGGTGCAAATCCTTCCCAGTACACGCGGGAAGGGGACTGCCTCCGTTACCAGGTCCAGCGCTTCGGCGAACTTGCCTTTGGAGACCAGTGCCACGTACCCCTGAACATTGATTCCGGCCGGGCAGGCGGCGGTGCACGGAGCAACGCCGTTCTTCTCCAGCGTATAAGCCGAAGGCTGGGACTTCAATCCGAAGGCGGGGAGATGTATTGCTTTGTGTGCATTGAGGCCGTCGGGCTGGAGGCTGATATTCACCGGGCACTCTCGCTCACACCGTCCGCAGCTTGTGCAAAGGTCGCTGTTTACATAACCGGGCTGCTTCAGGATTGTGGCTTTGAAGTTGCCCCTCTTGCCTTTGACCTGCAATACGTCCGCACTGGTAACTACGTTGATGTTGCGGTGACTTGCGGCTCTCAGGATTTTGGGAATGTAGCGCAGCGTCGCTGCCTCGCTGGCAGGCTGGCTGCCTGCTGTTGAGGTTGGATGAAGGGCAGGCGACTCCTCAACCAGGGTGACTTCGATTCCTGCATCAGCAAGGTCGAGGGCAGCCTGCACGCCTTCGATGTTTCCGCCTATTACCAGCGCTCTCCTGCTCATCCACCACCGCCGGCCTTCAGCTTCTCTAATCCGTGAGCATATCCTCGCTCGAAGGCTTTCTGGTTAAGCTCCTCCGTGCCCTTCGGCACCGAGCTAAGTAGCGACTTCTTTATAGCCTCTACTGACACCACTCTGGTAATGGCAGTCATAAATCCGAGCATCACTATATTGGCTACCGCGGTCCTGCCCAACTCCTGCGCGATTTTCGTGGCAGGAACGGCAAATACTCTGCCATTCAGAGTCTTTCCCGGTTTGACCAGGTCTTCATCGATGAGCAGCAGGGCATCTTCGGCCAGTCCGTCGGCATACTTGGTATATGCTTCCTGGGACATCACCGCTACTACCGATGGGTTCTCCACGTAAGGATAGGAGACCTGGTCGTCGGAGATGACCACCTGGGTGCGGCATGCCCCGCCCCTTGCCTCCGGCCCGTAGTCCTGGGTCATGGTGGCATTCTTTCCATCGTATATGGAAGCCGCCTGTCCCACGATGTAGCCGGCAAGGATTATTCCCTGCCCCCCGAATCCACCCAGCACGATTTCTTTTCGAGTCATCCCTTTGTTACCTTAGCCAGTGTTTGGAAGTATAACCAATACAAATTGTTACGAAAATAGGGTTCTCTTGCCCCTTGTGGGAGAGAGTTAGGGTGAGGGGAAAATGCTCTCACCCTCACCTTTCCGCCTCAGGCGGACCCACGAACGATGAAAATCACAATGGTGTCATTGCGAGCGGCCGAAGGCCAGCGAAGCAATCCCTACCTTAGCCGTGTGATGCCGTTCAGTCTTTATAAATCAAACACCGAGATTGCTTCATCCCGCCAAAGGCGGGCGGATTCGCAATGACATTTCATTTGAAGCTTTGCCTCTATTTTCTGGGTAAATTCCAAATATCAAGTTCCAGGACCACAAACAATTGGTTATTGAATTTTGTATCTTGGTTATTAATTACCTTATTTCCGCTTTGCCCCGGTTGCAACAGCTTCCGCCCCGAATGTTTTTCCCAGTACCTGAGCTTGAATATCCGAGAACGTTGGCCGTTCGATATCCACAAACTTGCCCACGATTATCTTGCCGTTCTGTTCGATATCCACCTCTCTGGGGTCGGCGTCGTGTTTGATTATGCTGTTCTCGCGGTAGTATTTCATGTGGTCGAGTCCGGTTGGCTGGCGGTTCATCCGCCCGTACACCGTGGGGCAAGGGCTTATCGCCTCTACAAGACTAAAGCCTTTCTTAAGCAATGCTTCCGTGATTGACGTTTCCAGCCTGCGGACGTGCACAGCCGTCCACCGCGCAACATAGACCGCTCCGCTGGCTGCCGCCAGGTAAGGGATATTGAATGGTTGCTCGTAGTTTCCGTAGGGTGAGGTGGTGCTACGCGCGGTTAACGGAGTAGTGGGCGCTGCCTGCCCTCCGGTCATGCCGTAGGTGAAATTATTGACGCACAATACGGTCATATCCACGTTTCTGCGGGCGGCATGGATAAAGTGGTTCCCGCCGATAGAAAAGAGGTCGCCGTCTCCGCTGAAGACCACCACTTTCAGTTCCGGGTTTGCCAGCTTCAATCCTGTGGCGAAGGGGAGAGCCCTGCCATGCGTGGTGTGGAACGAGTCCAGCTTGATGTACCCCGCCACCCGGCCGGTGCAGCCTATTCCGGAGACTATCACAACCTTGTCCAGCGCCAGCCCGGACTTGAGCAGGCCGGTCAGAAAGACCTCCAGGACAGTGCCTATTCCGCAGCCGGGACACCAGATGTGCGGTATGCGGTCGGTCCTTAAATAGGCGTCCATCGGGTGTTTATGGTTAAGGTTTATCCGGCTCATCTGGCAGCCTTTCTTATGGCATCTAAAATCGTGTCTGGATGGTGTACGCTGCCGCCCATGTGTGGCACAGGAATAGTTTTTGCTGCGCCTCCGGCGCACCGTTCCACTTCGAGGGATATCTGCCCGCAATTGATTTCCGGCACCACGAATGCCTTCACCTTTTTAGCGAGCCTTTTGATTCTGCCTTCGGGGAAGGGCCAGACGGTCACCAGCTTGAGCATGCCTGCCTTGATGCCCTCTTGTCGCGCACGTTCGACAGCGAATTTCGAGATTCGCGCAGAGACGCCGTAGGAACAGACCACAACCTCGGCGTCTTCCGTGCCCTGCTCCTCGTACTCTATAATATCATCTTTGTTTACTTCTATTTTCTCTACCAGCCGCCTGATGAGCTTTTCCTGCTCCTCGGCGGTCATCACCGGATACCCCTTCTCATCGTGTGTCAAGCCAGTGGTATGAAAGCCGTAGCCTTCGCCGGCGATTGCCATGGCAGGCACAAGGTCGGCACCGGGCAGGTACGGAAGGTATTTTTGCGGCGGGACGTCCGGTTTGCGCCTGGTGTATAGCTCAATCTCCTCCGGCGGAGGAATGGTAACTTTCTCGGTCATATGGGCCACCGCTTCGTCAGCCATGAGGAGCACCGGCAGCCGGTACTTCTCCGATAGGTTGAATGCCCTTATCGTCAGCTCATACATCTCTTGTGCAGAGCTGGGAGACAGCGCGATGATTGAATAGCAACCGTGAGAGCCCCACCGCGCCTGCATCATGTCACCCTGGGCTACCAGCGTGGGCAGTCCGGTCGAAGGCCCCGCCCTCTGCACATCGGTGACGACGCAGGGCGCTTCCATCATGATTCCCAGGCCGATGTTCTCCATCATCAGGCTGAAACCTGGCCCTGAGGTAGCTGTCATCGACTTAGCGCCAGCCCAGGAAGCGCCCAGTATGGCAGCCATGGACGCTATCTCGTCCTCCATCTGGATGAAGGTGCCGCCGACCTCCGGCATGCGCTCCGCCATCCGTTCTGCAATCTCGGTGGCCGGGGTAATGGGATAGCCGGCAAAGAAGCGGCAGCCGGCGCTGATAGCCCCCTCCGCGCAGGCAATGTCACCGTTCATGAAGAACTCGCCGGTAAGGTGCTTTCTAGCCATGCGCTTTCTCTTTTTCCAGAGATAAAACGCTGATGGCGAAGTCCGGGCAAATCATCTGGCACAGCCCGCAGTTGACGCACTTTTCATTATCTGCTTCCACCGGATGGTAGCCCTTGCGATTGAACTCTGCGGACTCGCGGAGGGCATGCGTGGGGCAGAACTCGATGCAGAAGCGGCACCCTTTGCACCTGTCTCTGAGGACATTCACCTGGTAGCGAGGGCTTTTCAGGTGGTCCTGGTCTAATGTCTTTCTCCAGTATTTCATTGGGAATTGTTGGCTTTCTAGCAAAAGAAAAAACTTAGTTTCATTCTAACATCGGCTCATCCACGAGTCAATTGTGGGGTGGGTTAATGCTATGATAGAGGGAAATGTATCGGATGAGACAGGCTTCCCCAAAAGAGGGCGAATAAAGTAAAAGGAGGGCAAACCTGTGGATAAACTCTATGAGCAGGCAGAGAGAGCAAGAAAACGTACTTCTTCTACACTTCATGTCCGGCATGTGCCAAGTACTATGGCAAGGACTACACGGTTTTGGTGGCACAGGTATAGTGTCCTGTCAGGCTAATAGGTGGCCGTCACTTTTGAGGTGTACCGGAAGAAATACTTATCTTGGTCATGAAATTAGCACACAGTTTCCCTCTGTCATTCCTCCGCCTCAGGCGGACGGGGAATCCATGAAGCCGATAGCTGGATTCTCCGCCTACGCGGAGAATGACAGTAAATGTA
>JACPPQ010000080.1 GCA_016190925.1 Chloroflexota bacterium
ACATATACCCTAGCGCAATTGAAAGTCCACATCGACAAACATCTCAGACTAGAAACCCTCATCTAAATCCCGTTTGAAAACTATTATGCCACATATTTTACAAGAATATTTATCTTTTCCATAAGGTTCCCATACATGTTTATGGGGTT
Organism: Chloroflexota bacterium; assembly: GCA_016190925.1. Taxonomy (GTDB): domain Bacteria; phylum Chloroflexota; class Dehalococcoidia; order Dehalococcoidales; family JACPPQ01; genus JACPPQ01. The sequence goes on from JACPPQ010000080.1 coordinate 150, forward strand.
CTGGATTGTCTAAAAATGGTATAGTTTTATCGCCAAACACACTATCCATTATTTTATCGAAATCATCGTGTTCTTTACGCTTTTTATTGACACGCTCCTTATGTCGTCGCGTATCTTCTTCGAGGTGTTTCTCCTGATTAGGGCAAATACCGTAAGTGTTTAATTTAGCCCCACATCTAGAACAACTTTGCTTTTCAGCCATAAAAACTCCAGGAGATTTATTTATCGTTTAATCCGATTTGGTATTTTTATCTGCTCCCTTCTTCTCCTCTGGTTTAATTTTTCTTGCAGACGCCATACTTTCTGGATTCTATTCTCTTGATTGGACTTCTGTCAATATTGATATTCGGATATGTTATAATGATTTCAGAATGAAAGTCAAAGTTAAGGAAAGATATGTGAGAGCTAAAGGAGGATAAAAATGTCAAATTATCATCCAGGTCAAACTGACCCGTTGGGTTTTACACATTTAAAACGGGGAGGGCGAGTAGAATTGTGGCATAATCCTGTGAGTGGAAGCTGGGAAGTATACCTCTACCCACATGCCAATAGAAGGGAGGATTGGTTGATGCATAAAACTATCTATGACGAAAAGTCGGCAAACTTAGTCTTTTATGCTGTTAATCAGATAACAGAAAAAGATCCCCTTGTACCACCACCTGAGATTATGCATCTGATGCCATGAATTCTGTCAATTTCTACAAAGGTTAAACGTGGCTTCTGTTCTAGGTGGCAATATGAAATTTCGCATCGTAATTGAATATGACCCGGAGACAAAGAGCTATGCTGCCTATTGTCCGGAACTCCCCGGCTGCTGCAGCGCTGGGGATACTGAACAAGAATCGCTCAAACATGCTCAAGAGGCCATCGCGCTTTATCTTGAGCCTGTATAACTTCAGAACCAAAAAGAGGGGGGCGAAAGCCCCCCTCTCGTTTAAATTCTATTACTTTTATCTTTGCCACAGAGGTTATGTCTCCCTTTCATAAAGAGCCTGCCCCGTACTTGATACGGGGGAGATTAAGAGGGATTTCACGGAGCTAATATCCCCCCTACTATCAATCTTCTCAGCAACCAGACTTTAGCTCTTCGTAGCTATGGCGCACTGGATGCCGGAGACAATGTCCTCTTTGCTGGATGACGGTGGGAAGACCGCGCTGAAGCCTATCTGCTTCAGTTTCGGCTCATCGCTTGGCGGGTAAATCCCTCCCAGGATAAAGACCGTCCTGTCCTTAATCCCCTTCTTCTCGGCCAGGCTCATGAGCTCCTTGCCCTGGGCCAGCTCGCCGCCGCAATAGGTGCTTATCCCCACCACGTCCACGGCCTCCTGGAGCGCCGTACCGACTATGTTCTCGGAGCGGGCGTTGCCCATCAGGATAACCTCCATACCGGCATCCCTGAGCATCCCCGCTACCGTGATTAGTCCCCTATTGTGGCTCTCCAGTGGAAACTGCGCCAGTAACACTCTGATTTTCTTTTTATCTGCCATATCCTCTCTTCCCTCTCAATTCAGTCCGTTAGTCCCTCTCCCTTGATGGGCGTTGTATCAAAAGTGCTGCGTTTATGTCATTCTGAGCGTAGCGAAGAATCCGCATTATTCACACCTGAGAACGGATTCTTTGTCACTTCGTTCCTCAGAATGACATTTGATACAACGCCCCCTTGATGGGAGAGGCGAAGGTGAGGGTGATATGATTGTGTTTATGCCCCCTCACTCTAACTCTCTCCCACACAGGGGAGAGAGGATTTTAGCGTAACTATGACACATATATCGGGGACTTCCACAGTCCGAAGGCCTCCACGAAGGCGCGGCGCATCTCCCCCTTGGTGCAATCTGCCCTGGCACACTCGAGGGTATACTGCATGACATTGTCGCCCTTCTTGCATGCCTGCACCAGAGCCGCGAGGGCGTTGCTGGCCTTCTCATTGTCTCTGCGCTGTCGCAGCCGGGTCAGCTTGTCCTTCATCTCTTTGGCAACTTCCTCGTCGTACTCGTGCACCCAGACTTCAGGCATCTTCAGGTCGGTAGCCCTGTAGGTGTTTCGGCCCACCACTTTAATCTCGCCGCTGGCTATTTGCCGTTGCTCTTTTTCAACGAAGCGCGACACCCTGTTATGCAACCAGCCACTGGCCACTGTCTCAGCCAGGCCTCCCCTGCGCTCTATCTCATCCAGCTCGTCGAGGATTCTTTTTTCCATCTCATTGGTCAGATTCTCGATATAGAACGAGCCTCCCAGCGGGTCTACCACCTGGGTGACCTGCGTTTCCGCCTCTATTATCTGCTGGGTGCGCAGCGAAAGGATGGAAGCTTCCTCCGACGGCACCGAGTAGGCTTCGTCATAGGAATCGACATGCAGGGACTGCGCTCCGCCGAGCACCGCCGCCAGCGCCTGGTAGGCAGCCCTCACCACGTTGTTCATCGGCTCTTCCCTCGTCAGCGAAACGCCGGAGGTCTGCACGTGGCACCTCATCCACATCGACCTGGTGCTCTTGCAGCCGAAGCGGTATTTCATTATCTTGTACCACAGACGCCTGACCGCCCGCAGCCTGGCAACCTCCTCGAAGAAGTCGTTGGCCGGTGCCCAGAAGAAGGCCAGCCTCTCTCCCACCCAGTCGACATCGTGGCCTCTCTTCTCCATCACCTTGAGGGTGTCGATGGCATTAGCCAGTGCCACCGCCATCTCCGTGACGCCCGATGTGCCCCACTCGCGCAGGTTGTAGCCGTTCAGGGTGACGAAGTTCCACTGCGGCACGTTCTTCCGGATAAACTCGATGTTGTCGCACTGGACGCGGAAGTCGTCCTTCGGAGGGATATACTCCACGGCGCTGCGCACCAGGCTCTCCATGATGAAATCGTTCTGGACGCTGCCGGGCAGCTTGTCCCACGGGACGCCCCGGCGCTCGGCCATCACCAGGAACATGGGGAAGATGATGGCGGTGTTGCGCGGGAAGTGGGTGATGATGGAGTTGCTCACCTTATCGATGGGCACATCTTTGCAGATGACCTCCATGTCCTCCACGCAGTCGATGGGCACACCGACGGTGGCGACTTGTCCCAGGGCTTCCGGTTCGTCGGAGTCGAACATCTGGACGGTAGCCAGGTCGAGCGCCCAGTTGGTGCCGGTAGCGCCATGCGCCAGCAGGCTCTTCATCCTCTTGTTAACATACTCCGGAGACCCCGCGCCGAAAATCTGCCGCATGGTAAAGACCCGCCCGCGGTACATGTTGGAGTGGATGCCCCGCGTGAAAGGTTCCTCCCCGGAAAAGCCCGCGTCCTTCATATAGTCGAAGTCGGCGTTACTGAGCGGGGTGTAGAGCAGCTCTCGCGGGACCTCAGACCCCAGGATGGTATGAGGTGTTACCCACCAGTTCTGCCTGTCCTGCTCACGGACACAGGAGTTCTTCCAGCGGTCGAACTCCAGCGCCAGCTTCTTCAGCGTTGCCTGGCTGTACAGAGGAGTCCTCTTTCCTGCCAGCTTCTCCTGAAGAATTTCCTTGGTTGTTTGTTCTTTGCTCATATTTACTGAACCCCCCCTTCATTTATCTTTCCTCTCCCTTTATGGGAGAGAGCCTGCCCCGTACCTGATACGGGGAGTAAGGTGAGGGTGAAACGATTGCCCCTCACTCTAACTCTCTCCCGCAGGGGGAGAGAGAAGGTACGGTGTTACCCCTTGCCCACGAGAGCCCTGGCAATGGTCATGCGCATCATCTCCGAGGTGCCCTCGTATATCTCGGTGAGTTTGGCGTCCCTCAGAAAGCGCTCGACGGGATAGTCCCTGGTATAGCCATAGCCGCCGTGAATCTGGATGGCTTTATTGGTCACGAAGCTGGAAATCTCCGAGGCAAACAGCTTGGCCATGGCCGATTCTTTGATATAGGGCAGTCCCCTGTCATGCAAAAAAGCCGCCTGCAAAGTCAATAGCCGGGCGGCTTCAACCTGAGTTGCCATATCGGCCAGCATCCACTGGATGGCCTGGAAATTGGCGATGCGCTGGCCGTACTGCTTCCGCTCCTGGGCGTAAGCCACTGCTGCCTCGAAAGCGGCCTGGGCAATTCCGACGGCCTCAGCCCCTACGGTGACCCGGCTTTCATCGAGGGCCTGGAGGGCCACCCTGAACCCCTCGCCCTCCTTGCCCAGCCGGTTCTCCTCCGGCACGTAGCAGTCCTGTAATATAAGCTCAGTGGCGGAAAGGCCGCGAAAGCCCATCTTGTTCTCGTGCTTGCCGACTGAGAAGCCTGGGGTTCCCTTTTCCACCACGAAGGCAGTTATCCCCCTGTGTCGCTGAGTTTTATCCAGTGTGGCAAAGACAGTCGCGATGTCTGCCTCTGCCCCGATGCTGATGAAGAGCTTGTTCCCGTTGAGCAGATATCCGTTGCCCTTTTTGGTAGCGGTGGTCTCCAGGGCTGCCGGGTCGCTGCCCGCCCCGGTCTCGGTGAGGCCGAAACAGGCCAGTTTCTCGCCTTTAGCGTGAGGCACCAGCCACCTCTTCTTCTGCTCAGGCGTGCCGAACATGGCGATGGGAGGGATTGCCAGCGAGAGGCTGATGCGGAAGTAGGAGGCAGCGGCAGCAGAGGCGCGCGCAAGCTCCTCTACTGCGATGCAGAAATCGACCATCCCTTTCCCTTCTCCACCATACTCCTCTGGGATGGTCAGCCCCATGAGACCCAGCTCGGCTATCTTTTTGACCTGCTCGGCAGGAAACTCCGCCTTCTCGTCTATCTCGGCGGCTACCGGTTCCAGTTCCTTTGTGGCAAAATCCCGTAGCATGGATTTAAGCATCTTTTGCTCTTCGGTAAGAGTGAAATCCATCTCGCCCTCCTACGAAATTTTGTTTTTGGTTTATTCCTGGGTGGTATGGAATCTTTTGCTGAACTGCTCGATTATTTTCAGGGCAGCCGATGTCGGGTCGCACGAGCGCTGGGCCACCTCATCCACCAGTTTCTCTATCTCACCTCCGTTCTCAAGACTCTGGTGCATAAAACTGGCGATGGAACCCTCGATGGCCTCGTTTACCTCCAACCTGGCCCTTTCTTTCCTGCGCCTCTCGAGTAACCCGCAAGAGGTCATATAATCTTTGTGCTTCAAAATTTCCGTCACTAATTGTTCCGAACCCTTACCATAGACCGCTTCGCACAGGATGGTGCACGGCCTCCAATCCCCAGGAAGATAGGTCTTCATAGAAAGCATGAACTCTATCGCTCCGGCGATATTCTCAGCGCCACCCCTGTCCGCCTTGTTCACCACAAAGATGTCGGCTATTTCCATAATGCCGGCCTTTATCATCTGCATCTCGTCACCGGATGCCGGGGAGAGGACCAGGATAGAGGTATCAGCCACTTTGGCAATCTCCACTTCCGATTGGCCGACACCCACCGTCTCCACCATGATGATGTCCTTGCCCATGGCGTCCATGACATGAAGCATGCCCAGGGTGGCCTTTGCCAGCCCGCCCATCCAGCCACGGGTAGCCATGCTCCTGATAAAGACATCCTCGTCAAGACCGTGCTGCTGCATCCTGACCCGGTCGCCAAGGATGGCGCCCCCGGTAAAGGGGCTGGTAGGGTCGACGGCAACCACCCCGATTTTTATGCCCTTTGTCCTGAACACATTGATTAGATTATTGATAAGGGTGCTCTTGCCGACGCCGGGAGCGCCGGTCAATCCCACGATGTAAGCCTTCCCCGTGTGAGGATAAATGGCACACAGCTCATCTATGGCGCTCGTGGACTCGTCTTCGATTGCCCTCATCAGCTTGGCTGCTGCGCGGATATCTCCTTCCAGAACCTTATCAGCTAATTTCATTGCCTTTCGCCGCATCCGCCTCAGGCGGACCGGCCAACCTCCCTTTCTGTTCGTTCGATTATCGTGCCGAGCGGCGTACCGGGCAGGAACACATCGGTGATGCCTGCATCTTTGAGTTTGGGAACGTCCTCTTCGGGTATTATTCCCCCGACAAGCACCTTGATGTTCCCGGCGCCTTTCTCCCTCAGCAGCTTGACGACCTCGGTGAAAAGGTACAGGTGAGCGCCGGACAGGCAGCTCAGACCAACCGCGTCAACGTCCTCCTGGATGGCGGCGCTGACTATCTGGTCGGGCGTCTGGTGCACACCGGTATATATTACCTCAAAACCGGCATCACGGTACGCCCTGGCCACAACTTTCACTCCACGGTCATGGCCGTCCAGCCCGGGCTTTGCCATCAGAATCCTAAATTTCTGCTTCTCTGGCACGCATCTCTCCGTAAAGGCCATTCAGGATTAATAACCAATCACCAAGATACAAACACCAAACAAATTACAATAACCAATTAATCAAAAACCAAACATCCGTTATTCTAGTTTGGCGATGATAGCCGATAGTATATTTTTAAGTTCCTCGGATTCTTTTAGTAATGGCTTAATCTCGTAATCCTTATTCATAATTAGCTTCTAATATCAGCTCAAGCCAGTGAAGGCTTTCTTTGGCTTCCCTCCGTGCAATCTTCAATCGCTGGACAAAATCCTTTTTCCCCAGAGCATCGTTTGCTTCTCTGTAGTTTGCTCCGATAGAACCTGCTGCTCCAACTACTTGCCCTATCAAACGGCCGTTAATCGGATTTTCAGGTAACTCCTTACATAATCTGATTACAGACTAGCATATTCCGTTGTTCTTCTCTCTAAGTCGAACGTTCTGGTCATGTTTGGTTATTGGTCCCTTGAGATTTGGTTATTACTTGGTTATTGTCTCTTGTATCTTGATTATTACCCGCCTTAGCAAGATATCATCAGGCATCAAAAGAATCCCGGGTCTCTATACTCTCCGAAGACCCCGCGGTACACATCGCAGATTTCCTGCAAGGTAGCATAGGCTTTGACTGCTTCGAGCACATAAGGCATCACGTTCTCGCTGGTCTTGCAGACGCGCCTGAGGTCGTTTAGCGTCTGAGTAACCTTGCGGTTGTCCCTCGTTCTCCTGACCTCTTTCAGTCGTTCCGTCTGGCAGGAAAGCACCTTTTCATCTATCTTCAGCAGCTCTATGGAGGGTTCTTTCCCGCTGACGTATTTGTTGACGCCCACCAGCGTCTTTTCCCCGCTGTCTGTCTGCTGCTGGAAACGGTAGGCGGCATCGGCTATCTCCGACTGGGGAAACCCTAAGTCGATGGCCTTGAGCATGCCGCCGGCTTTATCTATTTTTTCGATGTACTCCCATGCCTGGCGCTCCAGCTCGTCGGTCAATGCCTCCACAAAGTACGAGCCGCCCAGCGGGTCGATAGTATTGATAACGCCGGTCTCATCGGAGATAATCTGCTGAGTACGGAGGGCAATAGTGGCGGCGAACTCGGATGGCAGGGCCAGCACCTCGTCGAGTGAATTGGTGTGCAGCGACTGCGTCCCTCCCAGGGCTGCGGCCAGCGCCTCGGTGGTTGTACGCACCACGTTGTTGAACGGCTGCTGGGCAGTCAGGGAGCAGCCCGCAGTCTGGGTATGAAACCTCATCCACCAGGAGCGGGGATTCCTGGCTTTGAACCTGTCACGCATGATAGTCGCCCACATCCTCCTGGCGGCCCTGAACTTGGCTATCTCCTCGAAAAAGTCTATGTGGGAGTTGAAAAAGAAGGAGAGCCTGGGGGCAAAGTCATCGACGTCCAGTTTTTTGCGATTTAGAACGTCCTGGACATAGGCTATTCCATCGGCAAGGGTGAATGCCAGCTCCTGCGCTGCCGTGGAGCCCGCCTCCCGGATGTGGTAGCCGCTGATGCTTATGGGGTTCCACCGGGGAACGCGCTTGGTGGCAAACTCAATGGTATCGCTGATAAGGCGAATCGATGGTTCAGGCGGGCACATGAAGGTCTTCTGGGCGATGAACTCCTTGAGCATATCGTTCTGGATGGTGCCGCCGATTTTGTCCCGGCTTACGCCCTGCTTCTCGGCAACCGCCAGATACATGGCCCAGAGCACGGTAGCCGGCGGGTTGATGGTCATGGAAGTGGTCACCTTGTCCAGAGGGAT
>JACPPQ010000081.1 GCA_016190925.1 Chloroflexota bacterium
ACTGAAGGGGGATTTGAAAATCCCTCTCATTCTCCCTTTACGAAAGGGAGACGATTACTTCTCACATGGCATGAATAGTAAGGCCATTCTATTTTAAGACTATTAGTAAGTCAAACACCGAGATTGCTTCATCCCGCCAGAGGCGGACTCGCAATGACGAATTATGTGGTCTTATAACTCAGGCTCCTAGCTCTGACTGCTTATAGCTAATCGCTAAATCACCTGCTCTTTCTTCAACTCCTCAAGCTCTTTGTCTGAGAGTCCCAGCAGTCCGCCGTAGATTTCCTTGTTGTGCTCGCCCGCCAGCGGGGCGGGACTGTAAATGCTGCCCGGCGTCTCGGAGAATTTCAGCGCAATGCCGGTGACAGGCACGGAGCCGATGCCCTCGCGGTAGACCTCCGGCAGCATGTTGCGGAAGAGCACCTGCGGCTCGGTGAGCAGGTCCTTGACGGTATTGATTGGAGCGCATGGAATCTGGAACTTCTCCAGCGTGGCGATGATTTCGGCTTTTGTTTTGCCGGCCACCCACTGGCTTACGATAACGTTCAGCGGCTCGCGGTTGCGGGCGCGGTCCCAATCGGTCTTGAAGCGCGGGTCGTCCTTGATGTCCTCCCGCCCGATGGCCTTGAGGAACCTGTGGAAAATGCTGTTTTTCACCGTCGAGATGAACACCCAGCCGTCCTTCGCTTTGAACGAGTCGGCCCAGGCGTGGCGACTGGCGTTTCCCTCGCGCGGTTGGTCGATGCCCTGGATTTTGGCGTCTCCCACCCAGCCCATGAAGGTGATGAGCGCCACCGCTACGTCCAGCATGGACACGTCCACCAGCTGTCCCCTTCCGGTCTTTTCCCGGCCCCACAGGGCGAACATGGCTCCCAGAGCGGCATGTGTGGCTGTGGTATAATCCACCCACGCTGGCGCCGACCTCACCGGCGGGCCATCGGGGAAACCGGTGGTGGACATTGCGCCGGATACTGCCTGGGCAATGGGGTCGAAGCCAATCCTGTGCGCCTCCGGCCCGTCCAGCCCGAATGCGGAGACCGAAACCAGGATGACGCGCGGGTTTATCTTCTTGATGGTCTCCCAGTCCACGCCCATCGCCTTTTTGCCCTCGACGGCGAAGTTCTCGAAGACTACATCGGATGCCGCTACCAGCTTCCTGAAAAGCTCCTTGCCCTTTTCGGTGCGCAGGTCGAGGGTGATGCCCTTCCGGTTGCGCAGTCGCGCCTGGAAGGCGTAGCTGTCACCGGTGGGCGTCAATGGGCCGAACCTGCGGTCATCCTCGCCGCCGGGGCGGTCGATTCTGATTACTTCTGCTCCCATATCGGCCAGCAGGAGCGTGGCATAGGGCACGGACAAATGGCGTCCCAGGTCGAGGACCCTGATTCCATCAAGGATTCCCGTCATTTCAAAATCTCCTGCGCCACTTTCTCCAGGTGGGTATCGGCATCGCCCATGTAGACGTCTCCCGCGGCGGACTGCAGGTAATAGAGGTACATGTCATAGTCCTGGGTGTAGGCGATAGCGCCATGCACCTGGTGGCCGAGCATCGCTATTTTGGGATAGACCGTCGATGCCCAGGCTTTGGCCATTGAAACCTCTTTGGCGCAGGGGATGCCCTCGCCGAGCATCCAGGCGGCCTGGTAGGTTATCATCCTCATGCCATCGGCTTCGATGGTCATGTTCACGCAATGGTGCTGCACTGCCTGGAAGCTGCCCACAGGCCGTCCGAACTGGTGCCTCTGCTTGACATAAGCAAGACTCAGGTCGAGGACTTTCCTGCTCCCGCCGACCAGCTCGGCGCACCGGGCCGCGGTCAACATCTGCATCAGCTTCTCCACGATAGGCCAGCCTTCGCCGGGCTTGCCCAGGATGTCTTTGTTCGAGACCTTGACTTTATCGAGTTTGACCTCGCTCTGCCTGTCTGCGGCAACATTTTTAAGAGGCGTTTGCTTTACGCCCGGGCTTTTGGCATCCACCAGGAAGACGGTAATGCCCTCGGGCGTCCTGGCGCTGACCAGGAAACAGTCTGCCAGATGTCCGTAGGGGACAAAGAGCTTGGCGCCGCTGAGGGTGTAGCCAGTGTCGGAGGGGGTGGCTTTCAGGGTGACGCCGCTCTGGTCGTATTTGACCTTTGGTTCGAGCAGGGCGGGGGAGAGAAACAGCTTGCCGCCGGTCAGTTTGGGCAGGTGGGCTTCCTTTTGCTTCTCGGTGCCGTTTTCCAGGATGGCAATGCCGCTGACTACGGTGGAAGCGAAGGGGCTGAGGAAACTGGCAAAGCCCATCTCCTCCAGCAGGATGGTAAGGTCGAGGAAACCTGAGCCGATGCCGCCGTACTTCTCGGGGAAGGCCAGCCCCTGCCAGCCCATGTCCGCGATTTTGCTCCAGAGCTCCGGGTAGTATCCCGGCCCGGTTTGGTCGTTAACCAGCTTTTTCGCCATAGAGGAGGGGTATTCCTTCGAGAGGAAGTCGTTGGCGGTAGTTTTTAGAAGCTTTTGTTCTTCGGACAGGTCAAAATCCATAATTACTCCTTCGAATTGGCATTAATCGCAAAAAAGGGCGCAAGGTTCTCACGGATTTCGATGATGCGCGGCAGAAATGACCGTCCAGGTTAGTCCGGTTGATAACATGTAGAGTATAGCGTAGACCAAAAGTTTATTCAAATTGGCACACTACCCGGAGGCTTATTCTTGACAAAAGTTTGCGAGCTACGTAAAGTATCCATTTAATAACGGTAATCAATCGGCTATAGTAAGAAACTGCCAACCACGGCGAAAGCCAGAACCTTCTCCCCTCTCCGTAGCGGAGAGGGGAAGGGGTGAGGTAAAGTGGCGGGGTGGGGGCTGAAAGCTGATAGAAGATAGCTCAAAATTAAGTTCAGTCTTGAGTTTTGAGTTGTGGTTTTGAGCTTTGACCTTTGACTTTTGAACTAATATAAAGGAGGCTCTCGTGAAGCTGTTTGAACCGGGCAAGATAGGGCGACTTTCCTTGAAGAACCGGCTGGTAATGGCGGCGATGGGCATCGGAGGGCTGGCGGAGGGGGACGGGCGGTTCTCGCAGCGGGCCATCGACTACTACGAGGCAAGGGCGCGCGGCGGCACCGGCCTGATTATTGCCGGCGCTGCCAAGACCCAGAGGTCGGAGCTCCTCGCCTATGCTCCGCTTATCAACGACATTGTTATCGATGGCAAGCTGGCCGTAGGGCGGCTCAGTGAGCTGGTGGATGTGGTCCACGACTACGGCGCAAAGGTCGGGATTCAGCTTAATGCGGGATACGGGCGTATGTCCAGCATGGAGCTTCTGAGGGGTGGAAGCCCTCCTGCCCCGTCAAAATTGCCCTGCTTCTTCGACCCGAAAGTGATGACCCGCGAGATGACCGTGGAGGAAATCGAGGAGCTGGCACAATCGTTTCAATATGCCGCAGAAGCGGTGCGCACCGCCGGAATGGATGTGCTGGAGCTCAACAACCACGGCGGCTATCTCGCCGAGCAGTTTCTCAGCTCTCTGTGGAACAGGCGCAAGGACGAATATGGCGGGAATCTGGACGGCCGGCTCAGGTTTCTCCTGGGGGTCATCGAAAAGGTGCGCAAGGGGGCCGGCGCTGACTTTCCCATTATCGTTAAGTTCCCGCTGATGCATGGCCTCGATGGCGGGCGAGAGGTGGATGAGGGACTCGAAATAGCCCGGAGGTTGGAGGCGGCCGGCGTTTCTGCCCTCGAGATTGATGCCGGCTGCTACGAGACCTGGTATCTCACCAAGCCGACCACCTATTCTCAGCCGGGTTCGATTGTCGGAATGGCGGAGCAGGTCAAAAAGGCCGTGAGCATACCTGTGATTGCCATAGGCAAGCTGGGCTTTGCGGATTTGGCGGAGCGCGTGCTCCAGGAGGGCAAAGCCGATTTCATTTGCCTGGGAAGGGCGCTGCTGGCCGACCCCGACTGGCCGAACAAGGTGAAAGAGGGGAAGCTGGAAGATATCCGCCCCTGCATCGGGGACCACGAGGGCTGTTCCTCCAGGATTGCCCAGAACAAGTACATCAGTTGCGTGGTGAACCCGGTCACCGGCATGGAGAAGCAGCTTGACATAACAAGAGCCGAGCGCAAGAAGTCGGTGCTGGTGGTGGGTGGCGGCCCCGGCGGTCTGGAGGCAGCCAGGGTTGCGGCATTGCGGGGACACTGGGCCACGCTCTGGGAGAGAGAAAACGCCTTGGGCGGCAACCTCATCCCGGCAGCCATCCCCGGTTTCAAACAGGACTATCGGGACCTGATAAAGTTTCTCGTTCTACAGGCGAAAAAGGCCGGTGTGGCAGTCCAACTGAATACAGAAGCCACTCTGGAATCGGTCCGGCAGTTGAGACCGGATGCGGTCGTCGTCGCCACCGGCAGCACGCCTTTTATACCTGAGATTCCGGGGGTGAATGGGGGCAACGTAATCACCGCCATCGACCTGCTTCTCGGGAAGAAGAAGGCCGGGGAGCGGGTGGTGGTCGTCGGCGGAGGCAATGTCGGCGGCGAGATTGCGCTGTATCTTGCCCAGCAGGGGAAAAAGCTCACGCTGGTCGCCAGAAGCGTGCTGCTGCGCAACATGCACATGGCCAACCGCTTTCACCTGCTGAAGCTGCTCTCTGACGCCGACGTCAGGACTCTTACGGATACGAAAACCCTCGAAATAACGGCCGATGGTGTAGCGGTAGCCGATAAAGCAGGCAAGAGGAGCGTGCTGAAAGCCGATACCGTGGTCCTGGCAATGGGCGCAAGACCCAACAGCAGTCTTTTTGAGGCTTTGAAGGACGGCATGCCGGAGGTTTACGCCATCGGCGATTGCATCGAGCCGCGCAAGGTGCAGAATGCTATCTGGGAGGGCTTCCGCACGGCGAGAAGGATTTGAGCCGCGCGTGACAGATGCGGCAAGATTTTCGAGCATTTAGGGAGGAATCACATCTCAGAGCCTGTAACTGGTAACGGGTATATCCCCGCTCTCAAGTATCGGTGGCTGACTCCGATGTATGATACTCTTATGCGCAGCCTTATGCGCGAGTCCGCCGTTAAACACCGCCTGGTCGGGCAGGCTAGAATTCAGAAGAGGCAGCGGGTTCTGGACCTGGGCTGCGGCACTGGAACGCTTGCTATCCTCATCAAGGAGATGCGCCCGGATGCAGAAGTGATTGGGCTTGACGCTGACCCGCAGGTGCTGGAAATGGCCAGAGTCAAGATTGCCCGGGCTGCGTTGGGAATCCGTTTGAACGAAGGCATGTCCTTCGAGCTGCCGTATGCCGATAGCTCTTTTGACCGCGTTCTTTCAAGTTTTGTCTTTCATCATCTGACACGGGAAAACAAAGCTCGCACGCTGAGAGACGTGTTCCGAGTCCTGCAGCCGGGCGGAGAGTTGCATGTGGCCGATTTCGGAAAGCCGGATAACGCCCTGATGTACCTCGTATCGCGAGTTATGCAGATGTTTGAAGAAGTGTCCGATAATATCGGAGGGTTGCTGCCGGGAATGTTCCGGGATGCCGGTTTTGAGCAGGTCGAGGAGACGGCTCGATATATGACATTTTTAGGCACTGTTAGTCTATACCGGGCGCGAAAACCGTAAAAGCTATCAGCAGTCAGAAAAGAAGAGGGGGCTTGCGCCCCCCCCAACTCACCAAACTCAATAAACTCAATTAACCCGCGAGAGCCTTGAAATCGAAGTTCTTCCCCATGATTTCCGAGAGCCTCTTGAGCTTCTTGTCCTGGCCGAACCGCGACTTCGCCACCGCTTCATCGATAGCCCCAACCGTGCTTGCGATATCCCCCTTGACCGAGATGATGGGCACCTTCTTGGTCTCGGCGCTGTGCCTGATAGCCGGGAATAGCTCCGTTTCACCGGTAAGAATAAGGCATCTGGTGGAAGTCTCGAGAGCCGCCAGTTGCATATCGGGCCGCTCGCTCCGGATGACCGCCGCCTTGTTTTCCTTCCGCCCGAAGTATACCGGCCCCGGTGCGAGAGTCCACGCGCCGGTCATCACATTTTGCACCAGCTCACCCGATTGCTCCTCGGAGTTCAGTATCTTGCCCTGTAGGCTCTCGGCCAGCTCCCCGACGGTCAGCGCATAAAGCGCCCTGTCCTCCGGCAGCACTCCCAGCAGGGTAATACCGGCCTCCGTCAGCTTTTCGGACACATCCTTGCGCACCTGCGCCACCTTGTTCACCGGCACCTTGTTGACCACCACCCCCAGCAGCCCCTCCCCGAAATCCTTGTAGCTGCTCACCGGATGCGATAAATCGTTATAATCAACCACGATAATGACTTTAGCGCCCAGCCCCGTTGCGAGTTCGGCGTCCGCCTGGCTTGTCCTGAGCTTGTCGAAGGACCCCTCGACGATGACTACATCCTTGCCCGCCGAGACTTTAGCCAGCGACTTCGCCGCGTCTCCGGATAGCGACTCCACCGGCTCCTCCAGCCCCAGGATACGCTTCATGAAGGCGCAATCGCCGTCAGCCTTCCCCGACTTGAAGTAGCCCACCTTCTTGCCCTGGTCCAGCAGGTTCTTGCCGATTCCGGCACAGATAGCAGTCTTGCCCTGAGCCTGCCGAATGGGCTTACCCGCCGCCCCGGCCACAGAGGTCACATACAACGTAGTCACCTGTACCTCCTTACGTAAATTCCGCTCTCAGATTGTCATTCCAGTCCGCCCCGGCGGAGAATCCATCACTCCTTTGTCATTCCAGCGAAGGCTGGAATCCAGGTGGGGTGGATACAGGTCTGGTTATTGAAATTTGGTCATTGGTTATTTCTTGGCTTGCCCTGAGCTTGCCGAAGGATTATTGTATCCTGGTTTTCGGTTATTAAATGCCCGTCTCTGTCCCCAAAATCTTCCCTATTATAATAGTTTGCGGGCGGAAGGTAAAGACGGGGAGAGGGGATTAATTGCAACAAAAAGGAGAGATGTCTTGCGCGAGCATGTGTGTAGTGCTAAAATTGGCCTAACCAAAAGGGCTAACCACTAACAGAATTTGGAGAAAATAAGTCCAAAATGACTATTGAAGCCAAAATAGCCGAGTTGGTTGATAAATATAATCGCGAAACCAACAAGAGCCAGTCTGAGGCAGATGTCCGGGCTGGCTATATTGATTTGTTGTTTGGTGCCCTGGGTTGGAATGTCTACAATGACCCTGGCGGCACTACAAGTTACAGGCGTGAAGGTTATATTCGCGGTGCCGGCATTGCAGATGTGGGACTGGAGATATCCGGTCTACCCGCATTAATGCTGGAAGCCAAGAAATTTGGAGCTATCACCCGCTCCGATGAACGCTTGGGCGACCGCACTCTGGAAGAAAAACAACTCTTCAGATATGCCCGCGGCAAGAAGATTCCTTATTGCATTTTGACTAATTTCGAACGGCTTCATGTCTTCAATGCCGACCACGAACGGCTAATAATGTCATTCGATGAGCCGGAGGAATTACTTACCCGTTTACCTGACCTGTTACACTTAACGCCGGAGAAAGTCCAGGCCGGTAGTCTTCCGTCCACTGAAAGGCAACTGGAAATCAAGCCTGTCGACCAGGAATTTCTAGCATTGCTGCAAGATTGGCGTCTCAGCCTTGCCAATATTATCTATCAGCACAACTCAGATAAACCAGCCCTGAAAAACGGGGATGGTTTTGACTTTGGGAAACTGATGTCGGCAGTCCAGCGCCTGCTCGACAGGTTAATCCTCATCCGTTATGCCGATGATAAAGAGGTACTTAGAGAGTACGATGTTATAGAGAATATCATCAGTTACTACCACAAGAGAGGAGCGTACGCCACGCCTGATTACCTGATGCGTGAGCTGATTGACTTTTCTCATGTGATGGATGACCACCATAATACCACCTTGTTTCAGCCCGGACACATTTGCGAGCAGGTCTTCATTCCTAATGATGCCTTAGAAAAAATAATGGCCGCCATAAACGGCATATCTTTCCGCAAGTTCACTTCAGATATTCTTGGCAACACCTATGAGACTTACTTGAGCACCAAACTGGTATTAAAAAAAGGTATTATCACTTCGGAAGAGCGCAGCGAAATACGTAAAGCCGGAGGAATCTACTATACGCCTTCTTTCATAGTCCATTACATGGTAGATAACTCTTTAGGCTGCCTGTTAAATGAACTGGAAAAAGAGCACGGGCTTGGCGCTATTGAAAAGGTAAAGGCAATCACCATAATCGACCCGGCGTGTGGCAGCGGTTCGTTCCTGATTTATGCTTACCATGTGCTTGCTGATTACTATCGTCGAGCGAATGAGGTAATAGAAGCTGAACGGGTCCAAGCTCCTGGCAGGCGGAGCCGGAAAAGATATGTTCCAGCGCATGGAGATGTTCAAGCAGTTGCCGGAGCCATTAATAGACTATCCGCATCACATACTGGAAAAGCAACTCTACGGGATAGACCTTGACCCGGAGGCGGCAGAAATCGCTGCCGTGAACCTCACCATGCAGGCTTTTTCTGACACAAAGCGAGAAAAGCTGCCGCTGATTTTGAATGAAAATATCAAGGTCGGTAACTCGCTAATCTCAGGCGCTGAAGAAGAACTACATACATATTTTGGCGATGGCTGGCGGGACGTTAAACCCTTCAACTGGGAACAGGAATTTCCTGATATTATGGCCCACGGTGGATTTGATATCGTTATCGGCAATCCACCGTACATCGATTCTGAAAGCATGATAAATAGTGGGCAAACCAATCTTCGTATGTTTATACAAGACACATACGCCGCGGTAAAGGGGAATTGGGATATATACATAGCGTTTTTTGAGTTAGGTTTCAAGATAATGAACGTTAATGGTCTACTCACTTTCATTACTCCCGATAAATGGCTGTCAAAACCATTTGGGAACGAGCTTAGGAAAAGCAAGATTAGTAATATTTTAGCCATCTTGAGGACTGGCAGAGAAATATTTGAAAGCTCAAAAGTTGATTCCGTGGTAACATTCTTTTCGAAGGAACATGATGAGAACTTGAAGGTTTTCGATCTTGAGAATAACAACGTCGTCCTTAAGAGAACGGTTCTAAAAGGGTCATTGGAGTCACCATTTGCTCTTGACCATCTATTTTCTAGCCACCGCGATTTAATGGCTAAAATAGAAAATCTTCCTAGCAAGATCGCAGATTTTAGTAAATGTGAGAATGCCTGTGCCACATCTGATACTTACAAGTTGGCACCTCTCATAAAGGATGCGACTGAAACCTTTGAAACGGGAAAACAACTGAAAGTCATAAATACGGGAACAATTAGCAAATACTTCATGCGTTGGGGTATAAGCAAAATGACTTATTTGAAGAAAAAGTATCTTCGCCCCGTTGTAAATAAAGAAGAGTTCCTTGGACTGTTCAAGAATTCGTATTCAAAAAAATCGGTTCAAGCCAAAATTATTATTAAAGGTTTGAATCTGCTTGACGCTTGCATAGATACAGATGGCGATGTTATTCCAGGAAAATCGACACTGATTATTGCTAACAGCGACCTGGAGAAACTAAAGTTTTTGCTTTCTATTCTAAATAGCAAGTTGGCTTTCTTCTATATTAAGGAAAGATATCCGGCCTCCAGTTACAATAAAGGCACAAATTTCACAAAGGCCATGATAAACAATATGCCGATGCCACAAATGACAAAAAAAGAGCAAGAGCTTTTAATTAACCTCACGGATGATATTCTTAGTATAACGACATCCGCCAGCTATTTTGAGGACAAGGAAAAGCAAGCTAAAGTCAAAGAGTTTGAGCACCAGATTGACCAAATGGTATATAAGCTCTATGCTCTTACAGATGAGGAAATAGCTATCGTTGAAGGCTCGAAGGCTTAGCCCCCCCCCCAAAAAAAAACACGACAAAAGTTCCTTGACTCTTTCCTTCACGCCGTGCTATTCTATCAACATATCCCACTACCAAATACAAGTAGACATAACGGCAACTTGAAAACGAACAAAAACGAATAATTCCTTCCCTGGAATTAGCTTCAATTTGACATAACTAAAATGCAAAACGAATCAAAACGAATGTTTTCACCGGCCGATTTTAGCCTCCATTTGACATAACGCTAAAAACGAATCCCAAAGCTAGCTACGCTCGAATCGTTTCCCTAAAAATATTTTTACGCTCAAAATCCCCAAAAACAATTCGCTGTCACGTTCATTTTAGCTATGCATTTGTTTTTCTTGCCCTTTCTCCCCCGTTGTGTTATGCTATCTCTTGGTAACTGGAAATCCTATATGCCTTTAAGCTAGTCCAGAGAGGCTGGCAAGGAACATAAGAGAAGTACAGCGCCACCCGCCCGGTTCGTACCCTCTTGCCAGCTTCGGCAAGGGGTTTTTTATGGCTAAAAGAATCGTCATGACCCGGGATGACATCCGCCGCACCCTCGCCCGCGTCTCCCATGAAATCATCGAGCAGAACAAGAGCCTCGAAAAGCTCATACTGGTGGGCATCCACACCCGAGGCGTGCCCCTGGCCAAACGCCTGGCCGCCAACATCGAGAGCTTCGAAAAGCTCAAAATCCCCGTCGGCACGCTCGATATCAGCCTCTACCGCGACGACCTCTCTACGCTCGAACACCAGCCTGTAGTCAAGCAGACCGACATTCCCGTCAGCGTCGATGACAGGTCCATCGTGCTGGTGGACGATGTCCTCTTCACCGGACGGAGCATCCGCGCAGCCATGGACGCCCTCATCGACCTCGGTCGGCCTCAGTCTATCCAGCTTGCGGTGCTGGTCGACCGCGGCCACCGGGAGCTACCCATCCGGGCTGACTACATCGGCAAGAACATGCCCAGCTCCCAGCAAGAGGAGATACAGGTGCGCCTGGAGGAGACCGATGGTGTGGACGAAGTCGCCATCGTCACCCTCGACAAGGAGAACCAGCCATGAGCATCAACCAGGACGACTCCGCCCTCCTGACCAAGCCTGTCCCACCGTCAACCACCCTGGCGTGGCGACACCACCACGTCCTCGACATTGATGACTTCACCCGCGAGGAAATTGAGCTTGTCTTCCAGACCACCGACGCCATGCAGGAGGTGCTCTCGCGGCCTATCAAGAAGGTGCCCACCCTGCGGGGCAAGACTGTCGTGACCCTCTTCTACGAGGCCAGCACCCGCACCAGGGTATCCTTCGAGCTGGCGGCCAAGAACCTCAGCGCCGATACGGTCAGCGTCACCTCCCAGACCAGCAGCGCCACCAAGGGCGAATCCCTGGTAGACAGCCTCGATACATTGCAGGCTCTCGGCGCGAACATAGTGGTCATCCGGCATCCCTGCTCCGGCGCTCCCTACCTGGTCGCCCGGCGATTGCAGGCAAGCATCATCAACGCCGGTGACGGCTGGCACGCCCATCCCACCCAGGCCCTCCTCGACCTCTATACCATCCGCAAGCACAAGGGCAGCCTGAAAGGACTCAAGGCGGTCATCATCGGCGACATCACACACAGCCGGGTGGCTCACTCGAATATCTGGGGGCTGACAACCATGGGCATCGAAGTCACGCTCTCCGGCCCGCCCACACTCATACCGCCCGGCCTCGATAGAGAACATGACAGCTTCCCAAAGGTCAATGTCGATTACAATTTAGACCGCGCGGTAGAGGGGGCGGATATACTGATGGCATTACGATTGCAGCATGAGAGGCAACAGAGCGGCCTGCTGCCCAGCATCCGCGAGTATGTCCAGCTATACCAGGTGAACGAAGCCCGATTAGCCAGGGCCAAACCGGACGCCCTTGTGATGCACCCCGGCCCGGTCAATGAAGGCGTGGAGATTTCACCGGCGGTAGCACACGGGTCGCAATCGGTCATCGAGGAGCAGGTGACCAACGGGGTAGCCGTGCGCATGGCACTGCTCTACTTACTCGCGGGGGGCAAAGAGCAATGAGACCCTTGCTTATCAAAGACGGACGCATCATCGACCCATCGCGCAAGCTGGACGAGACCGGCAGCCTGCTCATTGCAGAAGGCAAGATAGCATGGCTCGGCAAAGCAGACGAGAATCCGCCCCAGTCCGGCTATGATGTTTTGAATGCCGGCGGGCTGGTGGTCTGCCCCGGCTTCATCGACCTGCACTGCCATTTAAGGCAGCCCGGCTTTGAAGAGAAAGAGACGATAGCTTCAGGCACACGGGCGGCGGCGAGGGGCGGCTTCACCACCGTGTGCTGCATGCCCAATACCAACCCGCCTATCGATAATCGGTCGGTGGTGGATTTTGTCAGGTCTACGGCGGAGAGAGAGGGAGCGGTACGAGTCCTGCCTATCGGATGTATTTCTAAGGGAAGGCAGGGCAAAGAGTTGGCCGAGATGGGTGAACTGGCTGTATCGGGCGTCATCGGCTACAGCGACGACGGCAGCCCCGTAACGAACGCCCAGATAATGCGACAGGCGATGGAGTACAGTCGCGCCTTCGACTTGCCAATCATGGAACACTGCGAAGACCTCCGCCTCGACGAGGGCGGATGCATGAACGAGGGCATCACCGCTACCAGGCTGGGACTGCGCGGGATGCCCGCCGCCGCCGAAGAGGTCATGGTCACACGGAACATTGCGCTGGCAAAGCTCACCGGAGCCAGACTACACATCTGCCATGTCAGCACCGCAGGCTCGGTGGAGCTTATCCGGCGCGCCAAAGAGCAGGGCATCTCCGTCACTGCCGAGGTTACGCCCCACCACCTGACCCTCACCGAGGAAAAGGTCGGCGACTATGATACGAATGCTAAGGTGAGTCCTCCACTGCGGACAAAGAGGGACATTCAAGCCCTGATTAAAGGACTGAAGGAAGGCGTCATCGATGCCATTGCCACCGACCACGCACCTCACACTGAGGTGGACAAGCTCTGCGAGTTCGGCAATGCGGCTTCCGGCATCAGCGGGCTGGAGACCGCCCTCGGCAGCCTGATGAGCCTGGTACATGATGGGCAGCTTGATTTGACTACCCTTATTTCCAAACTCACCTGCGAGCCTGCGAAGCTCATCGGCGGCAAACTGGGCACGCTGGAAATCGACAGCCCGGCAGACATCACCCTCTTCGACCCTGATAAAGAGTGGACGGTAGACCCGGCAATTTTCGCTTCGAAGGGCAAAAATACGCCACTGGCTGGCTCGGCGCTCAAGGGCAAAGTAATGGCAACAATATTTGAAGGCAAACTGGCGTACAAGGATGATTCTATCAAGCTCGAAGATAAAGGACAACGTGGCTAGATATACTGTAATTCTTGAACCTAACTATCCGGAGGAAGGCTACACGGTGAGAGTGCCTGCACTCCCCGGATGTATCACCTATGGACGGACAAAGGGAGAAGCCTTGTCCCGTGCAAAGGAAGCCATTCAGGGCTTTATAGAGGGACTGGAGAAAGCAGGCGAGCCGATTCCAGAAGAAAAAGCTCCGGTTGAAATGGAGACGGTGACTGTTTAAGCGCGGCTATCTGAAAGGGAACAGGACAACGTATGAATAGAAAAGCAATCCTGGTACTGGAAGACGGCTCGGTATTCGAGGGATTCTCCTTTGGCGCTGAGGCTGACGCCACCGGCGAAGTCGTTTTCAATACCAGCATGACCGGCTACCAGGAAATCCTCACCGACCCCTCCTACGCCGGACAGATTGTCGTTCCCACCTACCCGCTCATCGGCAACTACGGTGTGAACGAGCACGACTTCGAGTCCGCCAGGATACAGGTCTCAGGCTTCGTGGTGCGGGAGGAATGCCCGGAGCCCAGCCATTACCTCAGCAACCGCACCATCCACCAGTACCTTTCCGATAGCAATATCTCGGCCATCAGTGGAGTAGATACCCGCGCCATCACCCGCAAGCTGCGCTCGGTGGGGGTGATGATGGGCATTATTACCAGCGACAAGACTCCTCAGCAGGCACTAGACCAACTGCGCCAGGCGCCCAACTACGGCACAATCGATTTCGTCAGGCAGGTCAGCACGGAGAAACCCTATACCTGGGAGCCAAAAACGGATTCGCCAGCATTCAGGGTGGTGGCGCTGGACTGCGGCCTGAAATACAATATCATACGGCTGCTCAACCAGCGCGGCTGCTCTGTCACGGTAGTGCCGTGCACCACGCAGGCGAAGCAGATTCTCAGCCTCAACCCGGACGGCATAGTGCTGTCCCCCGGCCCCGGCGACCCCGATTTGCTGGACTACGCGGTGGAGACAGTTAAAGGGCTGGTGGGAAAGAAGCCCATCATGGGCATCTGCCTGGGCAACCAGCTTATTGCCCGCGCCTTCGGGGCAAAGAACTTCAAGCTCAAGTTCGGCCATCGTGGAGGGAATCACCCCGTCCGCGACCTCGCCAGCGGGCGGATTCACATCACAGCGCAGAACCACGGATACGCGGTCGACCCGGATACCGTCAAGGGCGACCTTGAGATAACGCAAATCAACCTGAATGACGGCACGGTGGAAGGCCTGCGGCACAGGGAGCTGCCCATCTTCTGCATCCAGTACCACTCGGAGGCCTCCCCCGGCCCGCTGGACAATACGTACCTGTTCGAGCAGTTTCTGGGGATGATGAGAGGTTTAACTCGCAAAAGAAAGGAGACAAATAATTGGGAGAATTTGCCAGAATAAATGGTCGCAATGAATTAATAGTAAGCTTAGAGACACTAGCTGAAGCAGTGCAAAATAAATCTGACAGACAGTGGAAAATCTCCATAATAGTTTCAATATGTACTTTGGCTACTGCTATCGCAGCTATCATTCTAGCTATACTAAGATAGAACACCATGTGCCAAGGCGACACAGGGGGTGAGGGAATATGGAAAGGCAAGAAATCTTACTGAGAGAATACGAAGCATGCCGGCAGGATATCACGGACACGTCATCGCGCTATTGGACAATCGTGGGTATCTTCATTCCGGTTGATATACTCCTTTTAGGAGGAGCTGGCTTTCTCCTCAAAACCAACAGCCCGCCGATGAGTTTTGGGACTCAACTACTGGTTACCTTACTCGGTCTAGGAGTAATCCTAATCCTTTTCTTTCTATGGCGCTGGCTCAAAAGGATAAACTACTACATTATTATCGGTTGGCAGAGGATACATGAAATAGAGGCTAACCTGGAAATGCTAAAAAATCGCACCATCTACTGGCTTGACAACCCAAAGGAAATTCCTTACGAACAACAGGCCAGGCTTACCCGCATAACAGATAAGTTTGGTCACCCACCTACAAAGGAAATGTGCAGCCTTAAGGGGATATTTTGGACACTTTCAGCATTGTGGACATTGTTTATCTTGTTCACGTGGATATTCCCAATATTAAAGATCTAGGGTAACATGAGTAGCCATTGAAACCCTCTCAAGTCATAATCATAGGGTCACTTAAACTGTCATTCTGAGGGAGCGCAGCGACCGAAGAATCCGTTAACGGACGGGGGGCGGACTCTTCGCTTTGCTCAGAGTGACAGTAAAGGGAGCGATTAGGGTAACACAAGTGGGTGCTCAGAGTAACAAAGGGAAGTTCTCACGGTGACAGATAGAGGCTCGGAGTGACAAGGAAATATAAAAGTGATACAGGCAAATTATGGCAGAATACTACGTTTACATTATGACTAATCCAGCACGCACATTGTATACTGGCGTTACAAATAACCTGGAGAGACGCGTTTATCAACATAAAATGAAACTCGCCAGCGGCTTTACCGCGCGATACGACCTGAGTCTGCTGGCATACTATGAAGTCACGCCAGACGTATTGTCGGCAATTGCGCGGGAAAAGCAAATCAAAGGCTGGCTGAGGAAAAGAAAGGTTGCACTGATTGAATCGCTGAATCCTGAGTGGAAGGACCTGAGCCTGGAATGGGAATGAACTGGGACGGACTCTTCGCTTTAGCTCAGAGTGACAGTAAATGGGTGCTGAGAATGACAGAAAAAAATCGGGTGCTAATCAGACAAAGAAAGGTATGAATGTCTAATAAATCCTCTAAAGTACTCATAATCGGCTCAGGACCTATCATCATCGGGCAGGCGGCGGAGTTTGACTATGCCGGTACGCAGGCATGCAAGGCCATGCGTGAGGAGGGCGTTACCTCCGTCCTGGTCAACTCCAATCCGGCCACCATCATGACCGATGAAGACGTTGCCGATGTGGTCTATATCGAGCCACTTACCCCTGAAATGCTCACGCGCATCATAGAGCGGGAAAGACCGGACGGATTGCTTCCCACACTCGGCGGGCAGACCGGCCTGACACTGGCGCACCAGCTTGCGGAGGCCGGAGTGCTGGACAAGTACGGCGTCCGCAGCCTGGGCACCTCCATCGAGACTATCCGCAATGCCTCCAACCGCGAGCTTTTCAAGCAACTGCTGCTAAGTATCGGTGAGCCGGTGCTGGACAGCGCCAGCGTCAACACCATCGAAGAAGCGCGGAAGGCCGCAAGAGAGATTGGCCTGCCACTTATCATCCGCCCCTCCTTCACGCTGGGCGGGACGGGCGGTGGCATGGCGCACACCTGGGAGGAGCTTGAGACCATCGCCACTAACGGGCTGGCGGCCAGCCCCACCCACCAGGTGCTCCTGGAGAAGTCCGTCGAGGGATGGAAAGAGATAGAGTACGAGGTGATGCGGGACGGCGCCGACAACTGCATCACCGTGTGCAACATGGAGAACTTCGACCCCATGGGCGTCCACACCGGCGATAGCATCGTGGTGGCTCCCAGCCAGACCCTCACCAACAAAGAGTACCAGATGCTGCGCACGGCCAGCCTGAAAATCATCCGCGCATTGAAAATCGAGGGTGGTTGCAACATCCAGCTCGCCCTTGACCCGAAGGGCACCCAATACTATGTCATCGAGGTCAACCCCCGCGTCAGCCGCAGCTCCGCCCTCGCCAGCAAGGCCACCGGCTATCCCATAGCGCGCGTAGCGGCCAAAATAGCCACGGGCAAGCGGCTTGACGAGATTCCCAACGCCGTAACCGGCAAGACGATGGCCTCCTTTGAGCCGGCTCTCGACTACCTGGTGGTCAAAATCCCGCGCTGGCCCTTCGACAAGTTCGCCAGCGGAGAGCGCGTCATCGGCACGCAGATGAAAGCCACCGGAGAGGTCATGTCAATAGACCGGTGTTTCGAGGCTGCCTTGCACAAAGCGATACGCTCCCTTGAGTTTGGTAAGAAGTCGCTGCTGTGGGAAGACCCGGGCTGGGAGATGGGAACGGACATCAATACCTACATGCTCAAACCCACCGACCTGCGGCTGTGGGTCATCATGGCCGCCCTGAGACGCGGCATCACGCCGGAAGCCATCTCGGAGCGCACCAAAATCGACCTGTGGTTCATCACCAAGCTCCAGAACATCGTGAACATGGAAAAGAAACTTCTCTCGCAGCCAATCACGCCGGAGCTTATGTGGCAGGCCAAGCGCATGGGCTTCTCCGATGGGCAAATCGGAACGCTGGCGGATAGGCTTACCGAACAGGTGAGAGAGCTGCGTAAAAGCTGGAACATCCGCCCGGTCTACAAGATGGTGGATACCTGCGCCGCAGAGTTCAGCGCGGAAACTCCATATTTCTACAGCACCTACGAGCAGGAGAACGAGGCCGAGCCTTCCCATAAGGACAAGGCTGTAGTCATCGGCAGCGGGCCTATCCGCATCGGTCAGGGTATTGAGTTCGACTACTGCAGCGTACACTCAGCCTGGGCATTGCAGGAGTGCGGCTACCAGAGCATCATGGCAAACTCCAACCCTGAGACGGTCTCGACCGACTTCGACACCAGCGACCGCCTCTACTTCGAACCTCTCGATGAAGAGAGCCTGCGTGACATCCTGGAGAACGAGGCCGGCGTTAACTCGAATGGAGGACCGGCAAACACTCCTCCGCCTTCCATTGTACAGTTCGGCGGGCAGACAGCCATAAACCTCGCCGAGCCGCTGCACCGGAGCGGGATGCCCATCATCGGCTCCAGCGCCGAGACCATAGACCTCGCCGAGAACCGCAGACGGTTCGAGAGCTTCCTCAGCGGCATGGGCATACCCCAGCCTCCGGGAGCAGGGGTGACCACCCTGGACGAAGCGCTCAACGTGGCACAGCTTATCGGCTACCCGGTGCTGGTGCGCCCCAGCTACGTCCTCGGCGGCCGGGCAATGGAGATTGTCCACAACGCTAACGAGCTGGTACGCTACATGAAGCTGGCTATCGAAGTTGACAGCAAGCGCCCGGTACTGGTCGATAAATACATGGAAGGCCGGGAAACAGAGGTCGACGCCATCTGCGACGGCGAGAGCGTCCTGATTCCGGGGATAATGGAGCACATCGAGCGCGCAGGGGTGCACAGCGGGGATGCCATGGCGGTCTATCCCGGCGTGACCCTCAGCAAGGCCGAGGTACAGACCATGGTCAACTACGCGGTGCGCATCGGGCTGGCCCTCAACATAAATGGGCTGATGAATGTCCAGTTCATTGTCATGCCGCCCAGGGCCGGACAGGCCTCGGTCTATGTCCTGGAGGTTAACCCCCGCGCCAGCCGAACCGTACCCTTCATCTCCAAGGTCACCGGCGTGCCGATGGTAAAGGTAGCGACCAAGGTGATGCTGGGCAAGACGCTGAAAGAGCAGGGCTACAGCAGCGGCCTGTGGGAAAGGCAGAAGCTGGTGGCTATCAAAGCCCCGGTCTTCTCCATGTCCAAGCTGGTGGGAGTCGATACCTACCTCGGCCCTGAGATGAAGTCCACCGGCGAGGTGATGGGAATCGATTATACCTTCGAGGCGGCGCTGGCGAAGGCGCTTCTGGCTGCCGGACTGATGCTCCCACCGAAAGGCGCCGTACTATTGAGCATCGCCGACAGGGACAAGCCCGAAGCATTGCCCCTGATAAGGAAGTTCGCACAGGCCGGCTACAAGCTTTATGCCACGGAAGGCACGGCGGCGATGATTGAGGTGGCCGGACTGCCTGTGACAATGGTCACCAAAAAGCTAAGCGAAGGCAACAGCCAGATACTTGATATTATTGCGAACGGCACGGTGCACGGAGTGGTCAACACTATCACCGGCGGCGCTCCGCAAAAAGACGGGTTTTATATCCGGCGCACCGCCGCCGAACACCGCGTACCCTGTTTTACCTCACTGGATACCGCCCGGGCGGCTGTGGACGTGCTGCTGAACGGCAGCCAGGTATACACCGCCCAACCGTTCCCGGAATACCGGGCAAAGGAGCCAGTGTGAGACCGGTACAGTCCCGCCTGCTCTCCAACACCGAAATTACGCCCGGCGTCCGCTTACTCTGGCTGGAATGCACGGAAATATCTTCATCGGCAAAGCCGGGACAGTATGTCATGGTACGCTGCGATGACGGTCTGGAGTACCTTTTACGCCGGCCCCTCACCATCCACCAGACAGAGAGACACAGAATCGCCCTGTTGTTTGCCGTGGTGGGCAAGGGCACTGCCTGGTTGTCCCAGCGTAAAACGGGAGAAAACATCGACCTTTTGGGGCCTCTGGGAAACGGCTACTCGGTCGAGGCTAAAACCCGGCAATTGCTGCTGGTGGCCGGCGGCATGGGCATTGCGCCGCTGCGTTACCTGGCGCAGGAGGCCCTGCGACGCGGGAGCTCCGTCACGCTCCTGCTTGGGGCGCAGACCGCTTCATGCCTGTATCCGGTAAACCTGGTCCCGATGGGAATCAAATTAGGGGTCGCCACCGATGACGGCAGCGCCGGCACAAACGGGTTGGTGACCAGCCTCCTGCCGGACTACATCGACCGCGCCGACCAGGTCTTTGTCTGCGGCCCTCTTCCGATGTACCGCGAGATGTATAAAAGGAGGGATACCCTGCTCAAGGGGAAACCTGTCCAGGTCTCTCTGGAGGTGAGAATGGCCTGCGGTTTGGGCGTGTGCTACGGGTGCACGGTAAAGACCAAAAGAGGACTCAAACAGGTATGCAAGGACGGGCCTGTTTTCGGGCTGGATGATGTGCTGTGGGATGAGCCTTTTTCCCCCGGTGGTAGCTGTCCGGATGGACAACAAAGCAACTTCCTGGACCCGATGCGGTAGGTCACTAATTGACAGTTACCTCACTAGAAACACGGTTTTTCATTGGCTCCGAGTTGTCGACAGAACATCTTTCAGTTGTTCCACCGTAATCTGCTTTGGTAAAACGCGCTCGCTTTTCAATACATTGGTTAAAACGATGCGTGCAAAGGTGGAAGGCCCAACCCCGTATTCTGCGGCCATATCGCGCAGATGGCTTAGCTCTTCGCCAGTCAGACGCACAGCCAGAAAGGAAGACAACCTTTGCCCAGACTTAGGCTTATTAATCCTTCCTCTGTGCTCCTCGGTAAGCGGCCCGCGTGCCTCCCAGTATTTCTGTTCTTCCTCAAGGGATTGAAATTCAGGAATCCTTGCATCTTCTTTCTTTTTCATAGTTTTCCCCTACTTTCGCTACCGTCCTAATCTTTTCCGATATTTACGCTTGTAATCATCGCTCATCTCAAAGGCTGTTATTGCCCTGAACAGTCCCTTGGTCACCCGTTCAATTACATTCAAATATCGCCATCACCGGATTGGCCACTCAAAATGTATCTTTGTTCACTTTCTCTCACGCTGATATGAATTCCAAAACAGACATCCTCAACTTCTTGTGGGTTAACACCGTGGTGGGCAATGTGTTCGATGTTTTGGTCATCCCACTGGAGTTCATCGATTCTCACAGATAAAAAGTATCACAATGTGACACATATTTCAAGGCATCTATGAAACTTTGCTATGAGGTGAGATCAGGTTCTATAATCAGTCTTATCCTACACAGGAGGTGCCATCATGATAGTCAGCAAGAGAATCGGCTTTCAGACAAAGGGAGATTGTGACATCATCGATATTACGCCGCAGGTGGAGCAGCAGGTTGCGGAATCGGGCATCACTAATGGCACTGTCACCATCTTCGTAGCCGGCTCCACGGCAGGAATAACCACCATCGAGTATGAACCTGGTCTGCTCTCCGACCTCAGAAGCGTGTGGGACCGCCTTGTCCCCAGGAATATTCACTATGACCACGATAGCCGCTGGGGCGACGGCAACGGATTTGCACACGTCCGCGCGTCTCTGCTGGGGGCTTCGGTGACAGTCCCCATCAGCGATAAGAGGCTGACCCTGGGAACGTGGCAACAGCTTATCCTGGTGGACTTCGATAACCGGCCGCGCTCAAGGCAGCTCGTGTTGCAAATCGTGGGCGAATAAAAATCAATCTTAACCTTCCGCGGAACTGTCACCTCCATGGAGCTTGTCTCGTATTGGATACGGGAGCGGTGGTTTACTCGTTGCATGAAGTGGATTCTCCGCCTTCGCGGAGAATGACAATAATAAAGCGGAGAATGACAATAATAAAATTGAAATTCGTAGAGAAGCTCGTTTCGTAGAGGCTCGTTTCGTAGAGGCTCGTTAACCTGCTCAAATTTGAAAAGATTGCGTTTTTAGAGTATAAATGTAAGGGTAAGCGGTATTTCAAACACTTCAAGGGAGGAGTCTCAGCTTGGCTAAAAAGAAAATGGAAAAACCTCGCCGTGAAATGACCCGGCGACAACTATCAACGTGGGAGAAACAGAAGAAGAAGCAACGCATAATTCTTTTCGGCGGAATCATCATAATATTGGCCGCGATACTTACGGTAGGCATCGGATGGTTTCAAAACGAGTATTTACCACTGCACCAGACCGTAGTCAGGGTAAACAACGCTCAGTTTAACATGGACTACTACATCAAGATGCTCAAATTCTATAGCCAGGGTAATGCGGAAAATTTGAGCCCGCTGCTGGATGCGGTAGCTCAGGCTATCCAGCAGAATGAGCTGATTAAGCAGGAAGCGGCGAAGCTGGAAATCACCGTCAGTGACGAGGAAGTGGACAAACAGCTTCAAACCTTAAAACCTCCTCTAAGCAAGGACTTACGGGATGTTATCAGGACCCAACTGCTGCGTGATAAACTGCTCAACGACTACTTTTTGCCAAAGGTGCCGGAAACCGCTGAGCAGAGGCATGTGCTGGCGATGTTCCTGGAGAGCGAAAAGCAGGCAAACGACGTCAGGGCAAAATTACTTGCCGGGGAAGATTTCGGCGCGCTGGCAGAGCAGGTCTCCCTGGATAGCCGTTCCAAATCGGGAAAGGGGGACCTGGGCTGGTATCCAAAGGACATCCTGGCTAAGACCAGGGGAGAAAAGGTGCTTGAAGAACGTGTCTTCATCTCCGAGGTGGGGGTAGTCAGTCCGCCGGTGCTCGATGCGGAGAGGGGAAAGCAGATGGGCTACTGGCTGGTCAAAGTGGAGGACAGGAAAACAGACCCTCAGGAAGTTCTGGTACATGGAATACTTCTGGGAAGCGCCGAAGAGGCCAGCAGCGTGCGGGCTCGACTTGAGTCCGGAGAAGATTTTACCAAGCTGGCTAAAGAACTGTCCCAGGACAATTCTTCAAAGGACAACGGCGGTATACTGGGAGGAGTGACTCCCGGACAAAGAAAGGCGCTTGACAGCTTTATTTTCGATTCCTCAGTGCCGATTGGCAGGCTCAGTCAGCCAATAGCCGACCAGACAGCGCCGACAAAAGGCGGCTACTGGCTGATTAAAGTCGCCGGCATAGAGAGTGACCGGGCAATTAACGAATCAGACCGTAAGGCGCTCGCATCCAGTGACTTTAACGAATGGTTTACCGCACTGACGGCTAACCCGGCGAACGTTGGGGAGAATCTTTTGACTCCTGAGCAGAAGGCGTGGGCATTCGACCGCGCCGAGAGGGAACTGGCGCCTAAAGGTGCGAGACGGTGAAAAAACAAAGCATCGGAGTAGGTCTGATTGGGTTGGGGGTGGTTGCCGGTGGAGTAGCTAGGGTCTTGCTGAGCAAGAAGGATGCGCTGGCGGAGCGAATCGGCTGTCCGGTTGTCCTGCGGAAGGTAAAGGTACTGCCATCAGACCTGGAGAGACCCCAGGCGAAGGAGATGGATCCGCGCCTGTTCACCACTGACACAGATGAATTCTTCAATCAGCCGGACATAGATATAGTGGTTGAAGCAATCGGCGGGGAGAACCCGGCCCTGCAGTTCCTTCAGAGGGCGCTCTCAACCGGGAGACACGCCGTTACCTCAAACAAAGAGGTGATAGCCAAACACGGGGCTGAACTCCGGGCCCTTGCCGAGCAGAACGGGGCCGGGCTGCATTTCGAGGCCAGTGTGGGCGGGGGCATCCCATTGATTGCGCCTTTCCAGCGTGACCTGGTGGCCAACAGGATAAACGGCGTTTACGCCATAATAAACGGGACCACCAACTACATCCTCACACGGATGGCCAAAGAGGGCGTGGATTTCGCTGCGGCTCTCAAGAAAGCACAGGAGCTGGGCTATGCCGAAGCCAACCCCAGGGATGACATCGAGGGGATAGATTCCACCAACAAACTGACTATCCTGGCATGGCTGGCATTCTCCTGCCGCATTCACCCGCGGGACATTTACCGTGAGGGAATCTCACGGCTTGCTGCACGTGATTTTGTCTATGCGCGGGAGCTGGGCTATGCCATAAAACTGCTTGCCATTGCCAAGCAGAACGAAAAGTCCATCGAGGCGCGGGTGCACCCGGTGCTTATCCCGGAGGACTCCCTTCTGGCAGAGGTTGACGGCGTCTACAATGCAATCCTGGTCGATGGAGACCTGGTCGGGAAGGTGCTTTTCTATGGCGAGGGCGCCGGCGCTCGTCCCACGTCAAGCGCCGTGGTGGCAGACATAGTGTCAGCGGCGCATGACATCCGCCTCGGCGCCGGCAGCGGAATGCGGTGGGGTGGGGAAGCCGAAAAGGTCATCAAGCCGATGTCCGAAATTGAAACGCGCTACTACATGAGGTTGAATGTGGCCGACCGCCCCGGTGTCCTGGCACAAATCGCCAAGACCTTGGGTGACCACCTCATCAGTATTTCTTCAGCTATTCAGAAGGAGACCGATGAGCAGGAACAGACAGCCGAGCTTGTCATCATGACTCACCCCGCAAAAGAGAGCGCAATGCAGC
Source organism: Chloroflexota bacterium (assembly GCA_016190925.1). Classification (GTDB taxonomy): domain Bacteria; phylum Chloroflexota; class Dehalococcoidia; order Dehalococcoidales; family JACPPQ01; genus JACPPQ01. Next base: position 23,985 of record JACPPQ010000081.1, read on the forward strand.
AGGCGCTCGGGGAGATGGCGCATATGGACGCGGTCAAAGAGGTGAGCAACTTCATCCGCGTGGAGGATTAAGAAGGGGAGAATGAGAACATCGATTCTGGTCAGGTATAAGGATTATCTCCCGATTACAGCCGATACTCCTTTGTTCTCGCTGGGAGAAGCGGACACCCCCCTGGTCAGGTGCAAAGCCCTGGAAACCGAAATCGGCTGCGGCGAGCTGTACCTCAAACTCGAGGGGTGCAATCCAACCGGCTCTTTCAAGGACCGCGGTATGGTGGTTGCAATAGCCAAAGCTATGGAGGCCGGAAGCAAAGCGGTGATGTGCGCCTCGACCGGGAATACCAGCGCTTCCGCAGCGGCCTACGCCGCCTATTGCGGGCTGACGGCGGTGGTTATCGTCCCCAAAGGAAAGATTGCGCTCGGCAAGCTGGCCCAGGCTATTGTCTACGGCGCAAAGATACTCAGCGTCGATGGAAACTTCGACCAGGCTCTACAGATGGTGCGCGGTCTGACAGAAAAGCACCCTATCACCCTGGTAAACTCGCTTAACCCGCACCGCATAGACGGGCAGAAGACCGCCGCTTTTGAGATTGTCGATGTCCTGGGTGAGGCTCCGGACTACCTTTTCATTCCGGTCGGAAATGCAGGCAACATAACGGCTTACTGGAAGGGCTTCGTGGAATATTTTCAGGCGACCAAGGCCCGGAGCAAACCAAAGATGATGGGTTTTCAGGCTGAGGGCGCTGCCCCCATTGTTCGGGGTCACGTTGTTGAGAAGCCGGAGACCGTTGCCTCGGCGATAAGGATAGGAAACCCGGCGAGCTGGAAGAAGGCGGTCGCCGCCCGTGACGAGTCCGGCGGCGTAATCGATATGGTGAGCGATGCAGAGATTCTGGCTGCGCAGCGTCTCATGGCGTCTAAAGCGGGCGTTTTCGGGGAACCGGCTTCGGCAGCTTCTGTGGCAGGGCTTATCAAGCTTTCCCGCAAAGGGCTGGACCTTTCGAAAAAGAGGGCGGTCTGCATAATAACAGGCACGGGACTGAAGGATACCGATGCCGCCTTGAAGGATGCCCAACCTTTTATCGAAGTCCCAGCCGACCTTGCGGCTATAGAGAAGGTGTTGGGATGGGCTTAGCAAGCATTGCAGCAGGCATCATTATGCCAGCCGGGGAAGGATAGAAATGTTTGACGAAGGCAGTATCAAGGAAGCAATAGCCTCCATCATCAAGGCCATTGGTGAAGACCCTTCCAGGGAGGGGTTGGTTGGCACTCCTCAGCGCGTGGCTGAAATGTATGCCGAGCTTTTTAGCGGGCTTAATATGGACCCGAGGGAAGAGCTCACGGTAGGATACGAAGAAGGCCATCGCGAGATGGTGATAGTAAGGGATATTCCTTTCTACTCAATGTGCGAGCATCACCTCCTGCCGTTTTATGGAGTGGTGCACGTGGGATATATTCCTAACTCCGATGGACGGATAGTGGGAATCAGCAAGCTGGCGAGGGTGGTGGAAATCATTGCCAGGCGACCCCAGCTTCAAGAGCGGATGACCACACAGATTGCCGATGCTATCGTGGAGGCGCTCAGCCCTTACGGGGTGGTAGTGGTGGTACAGGCCGAGCATATGTGCATGATTATGCGCGGCGTCAAGAAACCGGGGAGCACCATCGTAACCTCGGCCTTGAGGGGCGCTTTCCATGCCCATCCAGAAACCAGGGCGGAATTCTTCTCTCTGCTTCAGGGCAAATAGCAAAGCAATTCCGCAACGCAGGGCGTTGACCCCCGTATCGGGTACGGGGCAGGCTCTGCGTGCGGCCAAGGGACTCTGTCCCTTGGGAAACCCTGTATATTTTAACCCTGCGCCAAGAGTGCAGGGCGTTTAATTACGTAAAGAAAAAGGAGAGACAATAGCCTCTCCTTTACGAATTGCGATACTGAATCAGACTCTTAAAGATAACTTCAGGTTTCCCCTAGTCGGAAGATGGGATAGCGCGGGGTTCCTGAATTTGCATTTCCTTATCGCAGCAAATGATGACACCCGCACCGGCCTTGGTGCAGAGCGCTTCCGTGCCACAGACCGAACACTGGTATCTCTTGCCAAGCTGGTTTGCCATCTAAACAAATCTCCTTCTGGAATCAACTTTTTGCAATGCTATTTTTTCAGCTCCATCGGTTTGCCGCAGCAGGTAATTGCGCCGTTGCCGCCTTTGGTGACGATAAACTCCGAGCCACACTTGGTGCAGATATATCTCTTGCCGACCTGGTTCGCCATTTTTTCTCTCTCCACAAACGTAGTTTCAGCCTTTATTATAGACTACGCTACGATTGCGTGTCAAAAGATTGGTCACCGATGTTCGCCTGCCCGTATCGAGCCTGTCTCATAATTCGTCAAAACCGCTGGGAAAGATAAAAACAAACGATTCACAGGTCCGCCAGGGGCGGATGCCACCGTAAGAAAAAGAGGTGTATACTCACTCTTGTCCAAAATAGGTTTTGCAACAGTCTTTAATAGCACGATTTGAACCACAAATCGCCCTCACCCCCGTATCAAGTACGGGGCAAGCTCTGATCCTCTCCCGCTTGTGGCGGGAGAGGGAGATGTTTTTAAGGGGTTTTGGACTCGTCCGCCTCAGGCGGACTCGCCAAACCCTTTGATGGAACCCCGCCCCTTTCGGGATAACGGGTTACGATTTACGATGCATTTGCATGTTTTATCCCTTATGCACAAAGACGAGAAACCTGATTTTTCAAAGTCCAAATTCATGTCCCAAAATACGAATGAAATTAAAGGAAAAAGACTCTATTTTAAGCTAACTTGGACGGCAGTGGTGTATACTATTGTTCTGAGACAAGCCCGTATCAGATACGCGGGTGAGCAGGAAAACAAACATTCTTCCGATTGCTAATCTGCCTGGCTGGGGCGAGCGATTATTTCCATTGTCCGACTTTTTATGCTAATATTTTATAGCTTGAAAGCCGAGCGCGGGGTGTAGCGCAGCCTGGTAGCGCACCTGAATGGGGTTCAGGTGGTCGGCGGTTCAAATCCGCCCACCCCGACCATACGAACGAAAATGAGTGGTCGGCGGGTAAATCTCTCAAGATTCTGGTGAGTTCTACGGTAAAACCAACAATGCCGTTAAAAAACCTTGTTATTGTTCCTCATGCGGACCAGAAGTGGTCGGGTGTTTGATACCTGCCATATCCGAGCAAATCATCCATCCTGGCTATCAAACGGTCGACATTGCGATTTTTCATCCTGATAATGTTGCGGACCGGTTTGTGGCCCCAGTGCTTTGACTTGTTAAAAGGGCAGGTCCGGATGCAGATGCCGCAGTTGGTGCCCACTTTGGCAAAATACTTAAAACACTTCATATGGTCGATTTGCCATTGAAGTACACCGCGGTTGTTGAAGATACCCAGAGGTTCAAAGCTCCGCTCCCCGAAAGGTATAGCTCCAGCCGGACAGTTCCTGGCGCATTTCCTGCATCCATTACAGAACTCGGTCACTCCCCACAATCCGGGTTCAGCAGGCTCAAGAGGTAAATCCGTGATTACCTTGGAAATCCTGCAGCGCGGGCCATACGCCGGTGTGATAAGCTTGGCATTTCGGCCAAGCTCCCCCAGACCGGCATCTATAGCCAGCGGAATACTGAGCGCGGTATCGTTGGCGCTGGGTATGGCATTGTATCCAAGGCTACGGATGAATTCAGCCAGCATCACAGTGATAAAAGATATTCTGGAATAAACGGTGAGGGTGGTTGCCTGCTGCGTTAAAGTCGGTGCAGTGGCCATGCCGCGCTCGTCCATTTCATGGATAAGCACGATAGCGTATTTCATTTTCTCGGGAATTACCTGGGTTCTGTCGTCTAGCTGGGCAGGTTCCTGGTATTTCTCATATCCCGGCTCGTCAGAGAACTTTATCGGGTAGTGTTCTCTGGTTTCCTCATCGAACCAGTGGGAGTACACCCATCTTCTGTCCAGAATACAGGTCCCCACCTCGTCAGCGCCAAATAGATGGCCCATTTTCTTAACCAGGGACGTAGCTATGGAAGGGTCGACCTCCAGCTTGCCATAGCCTGGATGCGGCGAGACCATAGCCAATGATTGTGTCAGCTTGGATAAGGGTTGCCATGAGTTACCTCTACGATTAGGCCAATTGATGCTGAAGCCGCTGTTAGTCATATTAGCGGTAGCGCCAGCGTAGAAAGCCCAGTCTCTAAGGCCATAGCCCGGCCTGTTTTTCAATATGTTTTCTTTCAGGTTCTCATGTAATTGCCGTGTCAGCTCAATCGCCGGCGGGTTCCAAAAACGCTGACGGGTCATATTGTTCTTCTGGTCAAAACGCTGGTAATAAGGCTGTACCTGATATATATCAGATGCAGTCTTATTCCTTTGCTCTCCGTTGTCTTTGATTCCATCTCCGACCATGACCTTATCCTTTTGCTTGTTTATGACCCTCGGGTTTGTTCCTCTGTCCTGTCTCTCCTTGTGCGCTAGTCTACTGTCTCGTAAATGACTTGGCAGATAACGTCTCGCTACAGGGGAGAACCAAGGTGATAGTGAACATCATAGACTATCCCTCACCCCGTATCAAGGTACCCTTCGGCTTCGCTCAGGGC
>JACPPQ010000083.1 GCA_016190925.1 Chloroflexota bacterium
GGTAATAGAGTTTATGGAGTTTAAGTTGCCATTCATAAGAGTTCCTTCACTTTTCGGGCAAGTTCCAGGATCATGCCCTTGACCGCTGCCAATTCCTCTGGAGAGGCATCACGGATGGCCTGAACCGAGCGGAAATGCTTCAACAGGGCGCGTTTGCGCTTGGGCCCGATGCCGGTGATTCCGTCCAGCGCCGAGGCAAAGGTCTCTCTCTTATGGACTTTCTTATGATACCCCAGCGCGAACCGGTGCGACTCATCCCGCACACGCTGAAGCAGTTGAAGCCCCGGTGAGCTATGCGGCAGGACAACCGGCCTTGCACGGTGCGGAAGGTAAATCTCCTCGTTTTCTTTTGCTAGTCCGGCGGTGGGAATGGAGTCGGCTCCCAGGTCTTTCATCGATGCTAACGCAGCATTGAGCTGTCCTTTCCCCCCATCGATAAGCACCAGGTCGGGTAAGGTTGTCCATCCATCAGGGCGTGCTGTATCGGCAGCCTTCTGGGCGCTCCGCTTGAACCGCCGCCTGAGCACTTCCTGCAGCATGGCATAGTCGTTGGCGCCTGTTACCGAGGCGATTCTGAAGCGGCGGTAGTGCGACGGTTTCGGTTTTCCATTCTCGAAGACGACCATGCTCCCCACCGCCGCCTTCCCCTGGACATTCGAGATGTCATATCCTTCTATGCGCAGGGGTTTTTGCGGCAGGAGCAGCACTTTTTCTACTTCGTCAAGAGCAGCCGCTGTTGCTTCGGGGGCTGCAAGTTGCTTGATTTTAAGCTGTTCCAGTCCCTGGCGCGCATTTTCAGCCACGGTGTCTATCAATTGCTTGCGGCTGCCCCGCTGCGGTACGCTTATACGCACCCTGCTTCCGCGCTTGCTGCTGAGCCAGTCCTCGATGACCACTTTGTCCTGCACCGGGTATTGCAGTAGCAATTGCGGCGGAACATAGGCGCTGGAATCGTAGAATTGCTTGATGAAGCTGGTCATTACCTCGCGCTCATTTTCATACTGCGTGCCTTGCAGCGTAAAGTTCTCGCGTCCTATCAGCTTGCCGCCGCGCACGAGGAATACCTGTACACAGGTCTCGTTCTTGTCCTGGGCAAAGGCAACGGCATCCTGCTCGCCCCTCACAGTGGCAGCAATTCGGTGAGATTCGAGCACGCTCTCCACCGCCTGAAGCTGGTCTCTGAGCAAAGCGGCCTTTTCAAAATCGAGCGCCTCCGCAGCCTTCTGCATCTTGCTTTTGAGCTGCTTGACTACCGTCTCCTGTTTTCCTTCGAGGAACATGATGACCTGCTTGACCACCCCGGCGTATTCCGACTTGGTTACCGCGCCTGTGCAAGGCGCTACACAGTTCTTGATGTGGTATTCCAGGCAGGGACGGGCATCCGTGCCGGTGATAGGCTTGGAGCAGGAGCGGAACGGGAAAACTCCTTTCAGCATCTTCACCGTCTGGCGGATGGACCAGGCGCTGGCAAAGGGCCCGAAATAGCGTGACCCGTCCTGTTCAACGCGACGCGTGACGAATATCCTGGGCCAGTCCGATTTAACGTCTATCTTCAGGTACGGGAAGGTCTTATCGTCTTTCAGCCGGACATTGTAGTGGGGGCGGTGGCGCTTGATGAGGTTGAGTTCGAGGACGAGCGCCTCCTTCTCCGACCCGGTGACAAAAAATTCGAGGTCGTTGACCTGGGCTACCATCCGCTCGATTTTGGGCGTAAGTCTCTCCCCTGTGCGGAAGTACGACCTCACCCGGTTGCGCAGGCTGGCCGCCTTGCCGACATAAATAATAGTCCCCGCCGAGTCCTTCATGAGATAGACTCCGGGACTGGCCGGAAGTTGCCTTAGCTGCTCTTTTATTACGCTGCTGGTCACGTTATATGACTCCCATGACTATTCTAGCATATCGGGTTTGTCGGGTTCACAGGGTCGGCTTGCCCGAGACGCGCTTCTCGCGAATTTCGGTTTCAAAGATGTCATTCTCCGCGAAGGCGGAGAATCCACTTCACGCAACGAGTAGCCACCGCCTTCACTGTGTGTGACAGTTTCGCGGTAGACTAAGTCGGCTGGGGTTTGTGGTTTTGGGATTTGCCCGGGAGGCTCTCTTGACAGAACTGGCTAGATAACATAATATACGTGCACGGTCAACGATAGTGATTAAGACGAAACATTGTTGGCTATCCTAATACAAACGCTCTAAATAATGTTTTCGTCTTTTATGGTAGCACCCTTCCCTGAAGGGCCTGTGCCTAATCGCCAACTGTTAAGGCGTTTGTTTTGGTAAGAAAGGAGTTGATTCGGATGAAGCTGGAAGGTAGAGTAGCCATCGTGACCGGGGCCGGCGGCGGGATTGGACGGCAGGTAGCTCTGGGGCTGGCCAGGGAAGGGGCGGATATTATCGCCACAGACATAGCTGTCGGGCCCTTGACTAAAGTGGTTAATGAAGTCAATGCCCTGGGTCGCAAGGCGATAGCTGTAAAAACAGATGTAACCAGCAGTGATGAAGTTGCCCGGATGGTCAAGGAGGCTTTGAAAGAGTTCGGGAAAATAGATATATTAGCCAATATCGCCGGCGGAGCTGCCCGTGGGGAAAAACGGGGACCCTTTTACGAAGGCAAAAAGGATGCCTGGGTTTCCGTAATTAACTTGAACCTCATGGGAACGCTTATCTGCTGTCATGCAGTGCTCGAGCATATGATGCAGAGGAAGAGCGGCAAGATTATCAACATCGGCTCTGTCGCCGGAATGATAGGCTCTTCGGTTGATATGGCTGATTACTCAGCAGCTAAAGCCGGCGTCATCGGCTTTACCAAGGCGCTGGCTAAAGAGGTGGGCGCTTATGGGATTAACGTCAACTGTGTTTCCCCCGGCCCGATTGCCACGGAACGTTTCCACCAGCTACCTTCAGAAGTTACTGACAAGCTCAAGGAATTAACCTGGTTGAAAAGATGGGGAAGGCCGGAGGAAATAGCTAACATGGTCGTGTTTCTGGCCACGGACGACGCCAGCTTTGTAACCGGCCAGAACTATGCGGTCTGCGGAGGCAGGAGCCTGGGGTGGTAGCAGACGTAAATCAAATCTCGAAATTCAAAAGTCAAAACTGAGAGAAATGAGAGGTAATCATATTAATTTGAGCTTTTAACCTTTGACTCTTGAGTTA
>JACPPQ010000085.1 GCA_016190925.1 Chloroflexota bacterium
GAAGCGGACCGATTGGCCCTGCCCCTGATACTCCCCGCTCCACTTATAAGTATAGGGCGACTTCCCGCCATCGACTGTCGCCGTTGCGCTGACTGATTCACCGACGGTAAGCGTGGTCTTATCCGCTTTGACTGTCACCGTTGGCTTTGCTTTTGCCGTACCCGTGTTCAGTTCCTCCTGTGAGATGCTGATGCTCACATCCCGCGATGCTTCACCAAGCGAAACACCCTCGGCATCTCTCACACCTACCTTCACATGATACGTCCCCGTATTACTACAATTCAGACTTATCTCTTGTGTAATGGGGTTGCTTATGGTGCATCCCTGTGGGGCCACAGACCATTGATAACGGGGTGTCTTTTCAGGAGACGGAGACACTTCCACCTTCATGATGATGTCATGGAAAACTGCAAACTGATTGTCCGCCACCTCAACCAAGCCACCGCCAGCAGTCAAACCACCTTCTCCTTCAAAACCATATCCTTGTTTCCATTCAGGCGACTTCCATTCCTGAGGCTTCCATATTCGTGGCTTAACGCCGCGATATCGCGGTTCGCTGATGCTTACAGAATATTCCCCCGCCTGATAGTCCTCTTCGAGGCCTCCTCCAATCGGTTCTCTGTAATGGGGGACTTTTGGCGCGACAAGCAGCATCATCGGCTTAGGTTCTTTTGGAACAAACCCGATGATGCTCGCATTGTTTTCATACTCCATGCGGTTCGATGATTCAGGATATGACCACTCGTAATTGATGAGGCCGGCATTTATTGCAGGTTCACTCGTAATAATCGCTTTAACCTCCTGGCCGACCTTGCCCAGACCTTTTGGAGGATCAAATGTCCATTTGAATGTAGGCGGTATGACCGTGACCTCTTTCTGCTCGGTTTCTCCGATCGTGCTGTAAACGCCTTCGCCAGACTGTTTCTGTATGTCTGCCCATATCTTGATGGGCCCCATGCGGTTAAACAGGACATTCGTTTTTGAGTCATAGCTTGTGCTTGGATTAAAGATCAGCCCTTCTTTATCAGAAAACCAGACGACCCTGTAAGAACCTCTTTTTTCAGTTGTTGCTTCATCGTCCGGACAAACCAGTACTTGATTGCAATTTTCATCATATCGATATTCACATTCATCGTCTGGCGAAGGCATTACAGCTCCTTTTTTTCCGCTACACTCACTGTCAGTTTTCCATTCTTTTGCCTGGGTTTTTTTAGCAGCAGAATCCTCGGGCTTTTTTGCATCAGTCAGACCCATATCACGAATTGAGACAGATATGGGAAGAGAGGTTCCATAGATGACCTGCTTTCCAAGTCCTTCGATCGATGCAGTAATCCCCTCGACAGTAAGTGTTATGCTCGCTCCGCCTCCGGCGCCGGCGGCATCTTTCACCCCGACTGACAGTTTGTAATCACCCGGTTTGCTTGAAGTGAAGCTGACCTGCTGTCCTTTGCCTGCATGGTTGCCTGACCATGTATAAGCATAGGGCTTCTTGCCGCCTGTGACCACTGCACTGATGCTCACAATGTTACCGGGTTTATAAGAGGCTTTATCAGGGGCCTTTTTCAGCGCTACCGTAAGTTTTGTTGTATCAGTGGGTGAAACAGCAGCCCCTCCGCAGGAACTCGAATATGACCAGGGGAGTGTTACCGGGCTCGGGATCGGATCAGGCAGGTCCAACTCCTTTTTGGTTCTCTCGATCTCCTTCAAGTACCCTGTGTAATCGTCGAAATTTGCATATTCCTGGAACAAGTTGTATGCCTTTGAGTCTTTTGCTGCAGCCAGTTTTGCCTTGAGCATCACCTTGTGTTCTCTTCGCTCCCGTGCCGGAGTGTCAATGCATTTCAATTCCCAATACGTTACAGCATCGCGGCCTTTAAGACAGACTTCCAGTACGTTTCGCTCACTGGACAGCTTAGGGTATTGCGGGTCGTCGATGCATCCCCATATCTTCTGTTTTGTCAATGCATCCTCTATGATCATCCCGCATTTGTAGTAATTCGGCAGCACCTTTTCTATTTCGGCAATCCTGGCTGCCATTTCGCCGCGGCCCTTGCCGCTGCATTCCTTCGGCACCGGCGGCGCGCCGTATTTCCCGGAAGCAACGCCTCCAAGAACATCTTTTCGGACTGCCTTTTCGAAGTTCGTGAATGCCCTTTCGTCGAGTTCTATAAGCTTCTCAAGGTATGGGATGATGTTCTTCATCCATTCGTATTTTTCTTTAGCCTGCGACTTGGCGTCCTTCGTCGGTGTGACCGGCGGTGGTGTGCCAGGAGCCGGTGTGCCAGGAGGCGTTGGCGCTGGCGTGGCCGGTGAGGTGACGGGAGGCGTTGGGGTGGTGGTCGTTGGAGTGGCGGTCGTTGGCGTAGTGGGCGTCGGGTCGGGAGGCGTTGGCGTTGGAGTCGTCGGTGTTGCGACGGGCGGCGTTGGCGTGGTGGTTGTTGGAGTAGAAGGCGTTGGGTCGGGGGTTGTTGGAGTTGGCGTGGTCGGTGGTGCGACGGGCGGCGTTGGCGTGGTGGTTGTTGGAACCGTAGCCGTTGGACTGGTATCTTTGCCATCTTGTCTTATGCCGCTGTCTTTTATATCTTTATCGCCCGGTTTCCCGCTCACGCTAAAAGAAACCTGTTTGGTCGTCAGGCTGACCCATTTCTCATCGGCATCTTCGATCAATAACTCTACACTGACCGCTGCCTCACCTGACTTGGGGGCGGTGACCGTCGTCGAAGGCCGGTCAACTTGTTCGACCTGAAAACCGCTCCATTTATAATGGTACTTATACTTCATACTGTCAAAGCGTCGATCGATGGTAGTGTCCGCGTTTACTTTAGTCCCCGGCTTCGGGGCAGCCGGGCTCAAGGTTAACTGAAGGAAGTTGTCCGGGACTTTGACCGGCAGAACTACCTTAAGGATGCCTGTCACTGTTTCCTTCTTACCGCGCTTTTCCACCTGGACACTGATAGTCACCGGTCTCGGTCCGCCTGGGGTGAATTTGATTTCCAAGTTCTTGTCGTCGGGTCTGAACGTGCCGCTCGGATTCGCTGTCCATTGGATAGAGAGGGCTGTGTCCTCCAAGTTCTTCTTCAATTCTTCATCGGTAAACTTCAACTCCAAGCGACTTCCCCTTCCATCTCCGAGGAGCAGAAAATCCTGGTCTCTGACGATCTGAGCACCCTTTTCCAATTGAGCCTGAAAATCATCTTTTTTGCCATAGAGGGCCTTGACCTTCTCCAGGGCCTCTTTGTATTCACTGAAGAATTTGGATCCTTCTCGATGTTTAGGATCGAAAGCAGATCCTGTTGCTTGAATGTCATTGATATTAGACTCTCCCGTGGGTCCGGACTTATTGGCTTGATCGAAATCTGCCCTCCAGGGGAAGGCCACATCTCCTAGGATCTCAAAGGCCTGTTTATCCACTGTGTCGCTTAGATCGGGAGTACCTCCTTTTATCTGGTTGATATCTCCTTTTATCTTGGCCACATCGAGAAAATAACCAGTCCGGGACTGGGTCGCCCGGAGTAAGTCCTGATCGAAATTGCCCGACCACTCGAACTGAAGGAGGCCGGGCCTCTCGAAGCCGGTCTCTTCCAGCACCTTGGATTTAAGGTCGTTCGTTAGGTCATAAATCTTCTTGTACGCAGCAAAGGCGGTCTGCCAATAGGCGCCTTTAGTCATGGTCTTCGTCTCTTTGGTATCCGTAGCACCGAAAACTTTGCTATCCTTTGCGTTGGCTAGTTCATCGGCCCTCTTATTGATATCATCTACGAGATTTATCCCCAGACCGCTCCCGCGCAGTTCCTCCAGTTCTTTCTGAAGATCTTTCATCTTTGCTGCCAGATCTTCCGCTGCATTGAGGGTTGCATGTTTGGCTTCCGCCAGACGGATCAGGTCGGGAATCATGCTGTTTATTTGGATCCATTCCTTGCGCTTTTCTATCTTATCCTTCAACAGATTGAAAACTTTGCACCATTTCTCCGGGCTTTTATTACAAACCAGGTCGAATCCGGCCATCCAGACCAGGTATTTGGCCGCAGCTATGCCCGGGATAAAATTGCCATTATAAATGTCGAGATATTTACCGGCTTCCGCCTTATTGATTTCACTTAGTTGGGTCTCAGCGGCAGTTCGGAGCTGCTCAAGGACGGAATCCGCCTTCAGATAGTGCTCGCTGTAAACGTCCATGGCCTTTTCGGAAAGATCGGCGATGCCCAGCGGGCCCCATTCCGGTGTGGAGGTTTTTACAGCCACGTACTTGGTTTCAAAGAGGAAGGGCTTGAGTTCTCCGAGTTCTACCCGCCCCCTTGAAAGTTCCAGGTGGCTGAGTTTCCCTTTTTCGAAAACGCCGTTATAGACCAAAAGATCCACGAGTCCGGCCTGGTAATTGGAAACATTGATGGCCGTTCCGATCTCCACCGACATGACCAGGACATCCCCGGTAAGGACGATGGGCCAGGCGGGGGTAAAATAGAGAGCTTCTTTGGCGAAGGACAAAACCGTTCCGGTAGTCATGCCTTCGGTAAGTGCCCGTTTCACGCTTATTCCCGCTGGGACAAAATCAATAAGGACAAAGGCCGCATCGCTCAGGTCGTTCATTTCACCCCGCTCGTAGGCCTGATACATGCTGTAAAGGGCGAAAGGGGCGTTAACCAGGGCATCGACGATAAGCATCTTCCCAGTTGTACTTTTCAGGATCTTCATTAAAAAACCATTGCCCTTCGGGGTGATGAGCAATTTTTCCAGTTCCTCGAGGGCCTTAATCTGGGCTTCCGTTGCTTTGCCGGAACTGTTCCTCGCTGCCGCAAGTTCTTTCCTGACCAATAGAAGCCGTTTTTCGGGGTCCGCCTCCCTGATAACTTCGTCTAGAATGCGAATGAGATCGGGGGGAACAACTTTGACTTTGGGAAAAATACCCGTCAACTGTTTCTTGGCTATGGCGTCGAGTTTCCTCTTGGCGGCGGCTGTTAGGCCATCGGCGTACACAGTGACCTCTACCTTGCCCGTCTGTTTGTTTACCTGGAAGATAGCTCCGCCCCGAGGCGGTTTCGCGTCGATCGCGCCGGTATCGAGGATCTTCAGCGCTCTTCCATCAGGTGTCACCTCGTAGAACTCGAGCTGGCTACGGCGCGCCTGATCCTCCGGCGACCAGCCGCTCCCGTGGGGTGCTCCTTCCAAGGGGGGGAGGGTCTGAGAAGGTTCGTCTGCCAAAAGAGCGTTAGGTTTTATCAGAGAAAAGGCGATAGCACTAATTAAAGCAATCCAATTTAATTTACGGTAGATATTCATAGTGCCTCCCCTTTCAAGACAGATACTTTAGAATAAGTTTTATCATTCATCAGGATATACTGCCCCCCTTGAGGGATAGACAGGGACTATGACACACTGTCTCCGATTTTCAATCCTGCCTTTCATTCATGGAACAGGCAGTCTAACTGTCTCAAGCCCCAGGCTCCTGATTTCCTTTGCCTCTGTTTTTTGCTGAACTCCTGATTGCCTTAGGGCTTTTAGAATATCTTTGGACTCCTTGAGCATGGAGGTCCCCATCATGTCTGAAACGTTTATATACAGCATCGAACCATTCTTCATTTCGATCCCGATGCACTGGTATTCCGAACTGCTCAGGATCATCGCCCTCCCCGCTCCACCGATCCTTGCAGAACCTCTGCCTGAGATAGCGGCAAGCCACGAAAGGACTATCAGCCAGCGTGGGGACCTGAATACTACCGGATGAACACAAGCCATATCACTATACAGAAAATCGTTCGCACCCTTATATGTCGAAATCCGCAGACGATCTGTGAGCAACAGGATCTGATACGACGCAAACCAGGCTGAGATCACCAGCAGCCAAATTGCGATGAAACAAAACGGCCAGAAGACGATCAATAGCGGCCAGCCCACGGTGAATGCCTGCAGCGTGCCCCCGATGATGAAAAAAGGGAACGAGAAAAAGGGTACGATGAGGACGAATGAGACTATATCTCCGAGGACCATCCTCCACAGAGGGTATTGTATGGCCTTGGGATCTGCTTTGGTCCGGGGAAGCACCAGATAGATGATCAACCCTGCAAGGGCCAGCCACAGGCTGAATGTTCGGTAGGGGGAAAAAAAGATATGTCGGAGGGTGCGGATAATTCGAGAGACCGCTGCCGAAGTGGAAATCATCGTCTGAATATACCCTGTATTCGAGCTCAAGATACTCCGTCCGGTCGCCCTTGGTCCGGGAGACATACACCCTGTCATTGGCTTTTCTGAAATATTTTGAGAAGGTGTTCACCGGCGGCTCGTCAGCCCTGAAGAACAACACCTTCATGGGATGCTGGTCCGAAGGGAGGCGTTTCGACCATTCTGTGGGTACCCCCTTCCCCTCTGTTATCGACATCACATGTGAAAACAGTCCTTCCCACTCGTTCCCCTCCGCATGAAAAAGCCCGCCCCCGGTGACTTCAGCGATATATTCGTTCAGGGGCATGTCGGACAATCTCTGTTTCTCCTCTGTCATTCTCCTCACGCCCATGTAACTGCCTTCCTTCTGTTGCTTTTCAGCAAAGTCTACCGTGCTTACCAGTATGACGGGGGCAAGCGAGGCGAGCTTGGCCAGCCATAGCGCAACGCAGACGAAGACCAATAAAATAACCCTGCGCCAGAGTTCCATATTACCCCGTGAAATTCAGATATTCTGTTATTCAATAGTTGCGGTCCAACTCCAGGACTTGATCCAACTCATGCTGCCGGACACGACGCCATTGCGATTGGGAGATAACGAACACAGGGGCACGGCCGCGCCAAAGAGCGCGCTACGTTCTCCCTTTCTATGGTTCCACTGGTAAGCTGGCGGCAAGCCGACACTGTCATACATTTCAAGGACCACCTAAACATTCGGCATATCCGCAATGAATTCCTACGTATGATTATTTACTGCAATCTCCCCAGCCCCTCAGAAACTCGTTTTTCAAAGACTTATGTCCTTTGTCATATGTGGTCCTTAACAACTCCTTAACTGCTGCAGATGACAGTTCACCGTTCCTGACCTGTCTGCCCACCCTGCAGCCTTCATTGTAAGCCGCCTTCAGTTCTGCCTGCGTCGGTTCATTCTTGCCTGTGGTCGTGCTGACAGGCGTCTTCGGCGGCATCCCTGAGGACGGTGGAGGTGAGGGAGGGTTGAGGGATCTAGAAGACCCATAACTCCCGCTTCCACTCGGAGTCTTGGCGCCGTGTCCCGAGGATTCTCCGACCAATTTGTCCCAAGGAACCTGAGCGGTTCCTGACCCGGTATCAGGAGGATAGCCAGGAGGATACGGCTGAGAAGGCGACTGTTGTGTGCTACCTGGGATCTCCGGCTTTTTCGCCGGGTCCGCCGTATAAGATTCCGGTTGCTGAACTACATTCTGAGGGCTTTGCGCAGTTGTGGTCTTGCTACCGCCCCCCTGGCTCTCCTGAAATTCCTTGCCGAGTTTTTCAGCATCAGCAACATCGGTTAATTCCTTCCCTCCAGATTTCAGATTAGGATCATCGAGAGGGTTGTAACCCACTTGCGGCGTGCTCTCAGCTATCTCGGTCTCTGTATCAAGGGGCAGACCCGATTTCTTAATCCGATCAATGCCCGTTTGAATTTTTGTCTTAATTATTTCTTGGCTTCTCTGGCCATATTCTTCACCTGTGGGAAATTCCGATTGCTTGCCATACCCTGTCACGGCGTTGATGAGGGAAACGGCTGCGTCGCTCACAGGTTTAAGCTGGTTTAGAGCGGTTCCGATTCCATATCCGGTGACACCTGAAACTCCGATGGCGAGCCCGATGATGGTCTTCCCCCCAGGCATACTGGCGATGATTTTAACACCTGTCTTGAGGAGTC
>JACPPQ010000084.1 GCA_016190925.1 Chloroflexota bacterium
CAGGCGGACGGGGAATCCATGAAGCCGATAGCTGGATTCTCCGCCTACGCGGAGAATGACAGTAAATGTAGATGAAGTTGAAAAGGTGATTAGCTATTAACCTGACGCGATACTAGCTCTCCCGGTTTTTGCGTTGATACAGGTTGCTTCATTACCCATGCTGATTCTTCCTACTTCTCATCTGTGGTAGCGCCATGCTTCGCCAGTGCCCGTCCCAGTCCAAGTGCCCATTCTCTGGCCTTGTAGGCAAGGAAGCCGAGCATACCCAGGATGCCTACCGTCGGGAGAAAGATGGCAAACACCAGTCCGGCAAACGGCCCGAATATCATCACCAGGGGAGCAGGCACCTTGACATACCTGGCTCCGCCATCGGTGGGCAGGATGCGGATGTCTCCGTAAAGCGGGACAAGCTCCAGGGTAGCCAGGTTGAGATAGACGCCGCGTCTGACAGGTTCTCCTCCATGATACTTCCTCATCATCTTCATTGCTTACCTCCTTTTTCCGATTTCATCCAGCCCCTTATCCACCCACACTTATTCTATTACTGGAGACCGGCGAAGGACATCAGTAGAACACCTGAAAGAAGAGGATAAAACACCTGAGAGATAGCGAAGCGAAGGGTGATTGTAAGAGTAGAGAGGGAAATTGACAACTCAATGGACTCAACAAGCTCATGAGTCTGAGCGCACCAGTCCTTTGCGGATGGCATACTTGATAAGCTCGGCACGGTTGTGGAAGCCCAGTTTCTCCATGAGGTTTGTGCGGTGGGTCATGATGGTCTTGATGCTCAAATGAAGAGTATCGGCGATTTGCTGTGCGGTGTTCCCCTCGGCAATCAGCTTGAGCACCTGCTTCTCGCGGTCGCTCAACCCGTCATACAGTAGCTCATCTTCAGGCACCTCTGTCCGCTCCAGGAACCCTTTTATCACTTTGTCAGCTATCTCCGGGTCGACAAACGCCCTGCCTTGAGACACGGCTCGTATGGCTGCCAGCAGGTCGCTTCCCACGGCTTTCTTGAGCACATAGCCGGCCGCGCCTGCCTTGAGAAAACGGTAGATATACTCGGTATCGGTATACTGCGTCAGCACCAGAATCCTGGTCCGGGGCCTTATCTTCATTATCTCCAGGGTAGCTTCCAAACCCCCAAGTCCAGGCATGGCGATGTCCATGAGCACTACGTCCGGTGATAGCTCGATTGCCCTTTCAATAGCCTCTTTCCCATCGGCGGCTTCTCCTACCACTTCTATATCTTCATGAGGCGAGAGAATCATGCGTATTCCCTCACGGACAATTCCGTGGTCATCGGCAACTAATACCCTGATTTTTGTTGTGCTATGGTCTTCCATTCACCGGCACCTCGATGGTGATGTGCGTTCCGCTTCCCGGCTCCGATTCAACGAGGAGCTTTCCTTCCAGAAGGGCGACTCTCTCTTTCATGCCCAGCAGTCCGAGTCCGCGGGTCTTGTCTGCCTTCAGTCTGACGGCATTTACATCGAATCCTTCTCCGTCATCTTCCACCTCTATGCGGATGACAGAGTCTTCGAACTCCACGCTGAGTACCACGTTGCGCGCCTGGGCATGCCTGGCTATGTTGGTAAGCGCTTCCTGAACGACCCGGAAAAGCACCGTTTCTTTTTCCTGAGGGAGCTTCCTTTCACTGCCGGTTACTTCTACGCGTACCTTGATGTCGAGGCTTCCCAGCCGGCTTTCGGCGTACCATCTTATCGCGGAAAGAAGGCCGAGGTCGTCCAGCACCGACGGACGCAAGTCAAAGATAATCTTGTGCAGGTTGTCTATAGTCTTGATAGCCAGGTTTCTGGTATCTGTGAGTATGCTCCTGGTCTTTCCCGCAATGCTATCGGATGCTGCCAGGGCTGCCTCCAGCTTCATGACCATGCCGGCAACCGACTGGCTGGTCTCGTCATGAAGCTCACGGGCGATGCGTTTTCGCTCTTCCTCCTGTGCCGTGAGGACCTTCCGTAGCAGTTCCCCGCGGGCAGCCTCCTCCGCTTCAATCTCGCGGAATGATTCTTCTAGCTGCCTGGTGCGCTCCTCGACCCTTGCTTCAAGCTCCTTGTTCCAATTCTGGCTTTCATCCAGGGATTTCTTGAGTTCTGACCGCATGGTATCGAAGCTGCGGCTGAGCTGGCCGATTTCATCGTCGCCAAGCTGCGGGATAGGTAGAGAAAGGTCGCCCCTGGAAATGCCTCTGGCTGCTGAGGTTAGCTGGCCTAGCGGCTTGACCAGGCTCCGTGCCATGCCCCAGCTTAGCAGGAGGGCAATTACCAGCGATGAGAGGCCGAAAATGATGAAGCGTTCCCGCATGGTACGCACCGGGGCAAGGGCTTCCCTTTCCGGCTGCCTCAATGCCACAGACCACGGAGCACCGGAAAGACGCGCAAGTTCGGTGACCTCGGCTTCAGCCGGGTTAGCGCTGTCCTGCCCTCTCCCAAGCACCCGCTGGGGATTGCTGCTCGCCAGTACCACTCCTTTGCTATCAATTATATCGATGTAGCTGCTTCCTCCCAACGCAATAGGCCGGGTGAAGTCCTGGAAGGTGCGGCCTGCGGGGTCAATCTGACCTCCCACCAGGCCGGCCATTTTCCCCTCCCTGTTCCGCAGGGGAGTGACCATGAAGATGGTTTTCTGGTCGGCAGGCTTGGTGGTGAGAACGTCGGAGATGAGCGGCCGCCCGGTGTTCAGGCTCTGTGCTATCGGGGGATAACCACTGATGTCAGCCCCCACGAAGTCCTGGTTGAATGGCTCAGACCATAGCACGGTGCCTGTTTCATCGGTGATGAAAACCCCGCCGTTGAAGATAGAGCCGAGGTATACACTGTGCAGCTCCCGTTTCTCAGGCCCCGGGTCGTTGTCCTCTATGTCTACTCCCTGTGCGAACCGGATATTGTCCAGGCGTTCGAGGTTTTGTCTTAATATATAATCAAGGTAGTTGCCGGTTGCCTGTGCCAGGGCCTGGCGTTCGTGGGACACCCGCTCCGAGCTTTCCCGCACGGCCAGCCAGCCCGATACTACCAGGGCGGTAAGCATCAGGAGCATGGCCACGGCCACCATGAGTGCTATTCTTCGACCCAGATGAGTGCTAATGGCGGACTCCTCCTGTGTACTAAAGGCTCAAAATTGAAAGTTCAAAAAAGGTTAGCGAGGATTAATTGCACGTTGCACCTTATACTCTCTATGTAGTATATTCTCTAATATGTTATGCCGTAATTGCAGGTATGTCAAAACCGTGAAAACAGGAATTGTTACAGCTACGCAATAGCAAATATTTGGGATGTTATCTAAGCGGCAAACAGGTACTTTTCGGGAATAGCACTGTTCTGACAACGCAACCATGCGTGAAAAATGACGTGTTCATGCGATTGTAGAAATCAGGTATAGGGCATCCTGTATTATCATTAATTAGCGAAAAACAGGGCAAATATTGTATAAATGCAGGGTATATTTTACTTCAAATCTGACCAGATAAGGATTAGAATAGTAGACGGGTATGGATGCTATCACGGTATTACCACTTATTTCCTCTATATTGAGCCTTATCTTTGGACTGACAGTCCTTGACCAGTTCTTGGCCAGGAGAAAACCCTATCAGCTCATATGGGCCATCGGCCTGCTTATGTACTTCATCGGCACGGGATGCGAGTTCTGGGCCGGGAAGTGGGGGCTGAATGCCACGGTCCTTCGCGTGTGGTATCTTTTTGGCGCTGTGCTGGTAGCCGCATACCTCGGCATGGGCACGCTTTACCTGGTTACTCCGCGGCGTACTGCCAATATAGTCCTGACAATCCTCCTTGCAGCATCTGTATATGCTGCTTTTATGGTGTTTACTGCAAACATCGACCTGCGTGGCTTTACCACTCTTTCCGGTGAAGCAATGCCCGGTGGTATCAGGCTTATGACTCCCGTTTTTAATACCTTCGGAACGGTTGCCCTGGTGGGAGGCGCGGCGTACAGCGCCTGGGTCTTCTGGAAACACAAGCTTATGCCCTACCGTATGATTTCCAATATTCTCATCGCCGTTGGGGCAATAATGCCAGCCGCCGGAGGTACCTCGATGAGGCTGACCGGGCACCTTACGCTTTTCTACGTCCTTGAACTCATCGGTATTATACTTATCTTCACCGGTTTTCTGCGCAGCCGGGAGGTTTTCGGATTCTACCGTTTTCCTTTTGTTCACGGGTTTCACAAGATAGGGTCGGACTAGACCTGCTTTCTCTCCGCCGAAGTTGTAACCAATAATTCTCAACGACTGGGAAGGAGGATAGGCATGGGATTGAATGTACCAGAGTACCCGGGACCCGGAAGGAAGAGAGCTTTTCTTTTACTGACAGCGGTGGCGGCTGCTGTAATCGGTATCCTCGTTTTCGGAACCGCCAGGGACTATGTCCAGGGTGGGGGTTATGTCCCCGACGAAGCAAAATGCCTGGTATGCCATAGTAACCCGGACCTGGCCAAGAACACTCCGCAGGGTAAAATATCACTGTATGTCAACGAGGTTGTTGCCAGCACCTCGGCCCACCGCTTCATCGATTGTACTACCTGCCATACCACCAAGCCGCATGAAGTGGCTACTCCGTTGACCAAGCTCTCTCTGGCCCAGAAATGCGGCTCCTGTCACCAGTATCAGTACAAGCTGCACCTGGAGAGCATTCACGGACAGCAGTTAGCCCAAGGCAATCCAGACGTTGCTACCTGTGTTGATTGCCACAGCAGAAAAGGTGACTCGCACGGCGTTATCCGCGTGCTGGAGCACGATGCGCCTACGTATAAGAAAAACATCGCCGAGACCTGTGCCAGGTGCCATGATAATGATGAGCTGATGAAAGACTATGGCATCGTGGAGAAGGTCTACGAATCATATATGCGCAGCTTCCATGGCAAGGCCTTGCAGTTGAGCGGCTACGAATTAGGCTCCCTCAACAAAGCTACATGCACCAATTGTCATGGAGTGCATGACATAAAGAGCGCCGGTGACCCCCAGGCGCCGGTTGCCGGCGCGGACAACCTGGTCAAGACATGTGAGCAGTG
The DNA here is from genome assembly GCA_016190925.1 of Chloroflexota bacterium. Taxonomy (GTDB): domain Bacteria; phylum Chloroflexota; class Dehalococcoidia; order Dehalococcoidales; family JACPPQ01; genus JACPPQ01. The sequence continues at coordinate 5,047 of JACPPQ010000084.1, forward strand.
TCATCCCGGCGCCGGGGTGGAGTTTGCCAAAGGTTTTCTGGGGCACCGGGAGGCTTCCCGTGATAACGTTCCCCAGGCGCATTATACCGAGATTATCTTCCGCACACTGATGATATCTGTCGTTGCCTTCGGTATCTTCCTGATGCTAATTGCCATCGTGAGATTCTCGATTAACAGGTGGAGGGAATAGATGGAGAGGATATCTACGGAAGCCACAACCGCCAGTTTAGCTAAACCTGTGGAAGAGAAAATCAAGCGTTTTGATATCCACCAGATAATCCAGCATGCCTGGATGATGGTGAGCTTTATCCTTCTGGTAGTCACCGGCTTCCCCCTTAAGTTCAGCGAGTGGGCTTTCAGCCAGTGGTGGGTGGGCGTGTGGGGTGGAATCGATGCCGTGCGTTCGGTGCACCATGTCTCCGCTTATGCTATTGTCATCGTTTGCATCTATCATCTCCTTTATCTGGGATATAATAGTCTGATTCTTCGCAGGCCGATAGGTGTAAAGATGATTCCCAGCATTGACGACTTCTCCAAGCTGCTCCAGGAAGTTAGCTATTTCATGGGTATCAGCAAAGAGCGTCCTGAATATGACCGGTTCTCCTGGAAGGAGAAATTCGATTACTGGGCTATCTTCTGGGGCATGCCGGTCATGGGAGGCTCCGGCTTTATCCTGATGTACCCGGTGTTCGCCAGCAAGGTCCTTCCGGGATGGATGATACCGGCGGCTATGATAGCCCATAGCGATGAGGCGATGCTGGCCTTGAGCTGGATATTCCTGGTACACATCTTCTTTAATCACTTCTCTCCCGGTATCTTCCCCATAAATACCTCCATATTCACTGGCAAGGTTGCCACGGAGCGATATGCCAGGGAACATCCTCTGGAGTATCGCAGCCTGACGGGTGAGCCAGAAACGGAGGAGGGTACGGAAGAGAGTAAGGAGCAGGCATGAAATACTTTCGTGAAATCTTCGATGATAAGCTAACCAAAGCCGCGGGCATAATTCTCCTGCTTATCATAGGACTGGTTACCTTTAATAGTGTTTCCGACCTCCCGGAAGAATACCCGCTTTTTGGGGTCCTCAACTTTTCACTGGTGCCGGTGCTGTTCATCGCCGGTGGTATCGTTTTTGTTCTTGCCATTCTGAAATTTAGCAACGGAGAGGACGATGGGACATCTGAGAAGTCATCGGAATAAACTGTTCTTTCTGATGTTCGGCGGGGCAATAGGAATAATCCTGCTGGTCGTTGGCGGATACCAGCTTGTGGAGTTCTCCGATTCCGTTGGATTTTGTGGCCGGCTCTGTCACACCGTGATGTATCCAGAATATACCACTTACCAGGCATCTCCCCATTCCAGGGTGAAGTGCGCGGAATGCCATGTCGGCTCCGGCGCGGATTATCTGGTGAGGTCCAAGGTCAGCGGCGTGCCGCTCATCTTCTCTACTATCTTTAATAGCTATCATCGACCCATTCCCACCCCGGTGGAGAACCTGCGTCCTGCCCCGGAGACCTGCGAACAGTGCCACCGCCCGGAAAAGTTCTCCGGCGACCTTGTCCGCGTACATATCTCTTACCAGCAGGACGAAAACAACACCAGGAAGGTTGACACCCGTGTCTTGCCCGTTGGCGGGGGCGGCCTTGATGCAGCCCAGGGTATCCACTGGCACATTGCCGCCAGGGTCTGGTATCTGGCGCTGGACGAGCAACTCCAGGACATCGCCTGGGTTGGGGTTGAGGAACAGGGAGGTGAGCTGACCGAATATCTTGACCCGAAGAAGGCGGCTGAAGTCACTCCGGAGCGGCTCAAGAACGAGAAACGCCTGATGGACTGCATCGATTGTCACAATCGGGCGACTCACATCTTCCGCTCTCCGAACGACCTGATTGATGCGGCGCTTTCTCAGGGTATGATAGATAGCAGCCTGCCTTTTATCAAGCGGGAAGGACTCAAAGCCCTCGACCCGCCCAATTCCAGCCTGGCTGAAGCTGTCGCCAAAATAGAAGCCATCAAGGACTTTTACCGCACTTCTTATCCCCAGGTATCAAAGGAAAAGAAGGCCGCTATTGACAGGGCGGTCGAGCAGCTAAAGGAAGTTGCCCGTCTGACCACTTTCCCTGAGATGAAGGTTACCTGGAAGAGCTACCTCAGCAATGCCGGGCATCAGGAATCTCCGGGTTGTCTAAGATGTCACGGCAAGCTGACAGCCACCAGCGGCCCGCAGAAGGGCACCCCCGTTGGCATTAACTGCGAGTCCTGCCACTACTTTGAGTTGCGCATACCAAAATAGGTACTTTTCCTGAAAAAAGCAGGTACTTATATCCTATGGAATGCGCAGGTAGTTAGTGCTATAATATCCCCTGAAACTAAGTATTTGCGTATCATCAGTTTGCCCTAAAAAGCTGTTTTTGGTGCTTGTGCGTTCAGAAATCTCTTAATTTTCTAAGGAGGTGTAGATGCGTCATATAACCAGAAACCTGGGGTGGTGGGGCGGAGTGGCGCTGCTGGCGGCATTGCTGGCCGTAACGGCAGCCTGTAAAGCAGGGCCAGCGGGGCCAGCCGGACCGGCCGGGACCGCAGGACCCGCAGGGCCAGCAGCCAAGAACACCGGCACTGTAGCAGGGAAAGTTATCAACAGCCTTACAAAAGCTCCAGTTGCAGGGGTAGCGGTTACCACTGTGCCTGCTATTGCCGGCGTGACAATCACTTCCGGCGCCGACGGCGCGTTCACTGCTGAACTTCCTATCGGTAATTACACCCTGACCTTTAAGAAAGCCAACTTCAAGGACGGCACTGACACGGCAGCGGTGGCAGCCGGCCAGAAGGTTACTGTTAAGGACACAGCCCTTCAGCCTCTGAAGCCGGTAGCGGTTACCATCGCGGCGCCGCAGCCATCGGCACCCGGCGCATCGGTCGCGCTTAAGGCGACCGTTGAGCCTCTGGACGGTTCGACCGTCTCCAGCATCGAGTGGAAGCAGGTATCCGGCACGGTTGCTACGCTGGATAAGACCACCGGCGATGCCGTAAACGCCAAGCTCGGCAACGAAGCCGCTTACAAAGGGCAACTCATAAAGTCGCTAAAATTTGAAGATAGATTTGGCGTTGTGGGTATAAACCCGCATGCACTGTCCTCGACCACGACCGCTGTTTTCCAGGCTACCGTAAAGACATCCAGCGGCACCTACAGTGGTATGGTAAATGTGGTTGCCAAGCTTCCTTATAAGGATACACTCGGCATAGCCAACGTCCCTGTTGGTGTCCCCGTTCTGGTACATGCCAAAAACCAGCCCGCTTTCGCCTGGTCAATCGCTGGACCATCTGGTTCCCAGGCTAAGGTGGACACCGCTTCTGACCAGAATGCCGTATTCACTCCTGATGTCGCCGGGAAATATACCCTTACCGAGACCAGGAGCGGGGCAAAGCTTGATGTCACCGCCGGTACCTGGGCCGGGGCTATCACCGGCATAGGCGCAGATGGCAAGCCGCTTTCTGCTGGCTGCACCACCTGTCATAACGGGACTGTTGCCGCCGATAAGTTCAAGGACTGGAAACTCTCCGGCCACGCGGAAATCTTTACCCAGAACATCAATGACCCCAACGGACATTGGGCCATTAACTGCGCCCAGTGCCACACTGTTGGCTATGACCCGGATGCCAAGAACAACGGGTTCGATGAGGCTGTCGCCGCTGAGGGCTGGAAAGTACCGCCGCATGGCGATGTGGGCCTCTGGCCCAAGATAGCCAAAGAGTTCCCCAAGACGGCCAGTCTGGCCAATATCCAGTGCGAGAACTGCCACGGCCCCAACAACTCCGCGCTGCATGCCAACGGCAAGATTGATGCCGAGCGCGTAAGCATATCATCCGAGACCTGCGGTTCATGCCACGGAGAGCCGCTGCGACACGGCCGCTTCCAGCAGTGGGAAGAGAGCGGGCACGCCAACTTTGAGCTGGCAATCGATGAAGCCACCGTGGAGAACCGCGGTGCTACCGCCGCTCACTGCGGACGCTGCCATTCCGGACAGGGCTTCCTTTCATGGTCAAAGCAGGGCGACCTGACCAAGCAGATTCAGGGCAAGAGCGGCAATGCCACTGTTGACGAACTGAAGGCGATGGGTCTTACTAAAGACATCGTCCAGCCCCAGACCTGCGCTGTCTGCCACGAGCCGCATAACCCCGGCAGTATCACCGGTGAGCCGAACAACGCTACTGTACGCATTATGGGCAGCACCTCGTTGCTACCAGCAGGGTACAAGGCGGAGCATGTCGGCAAGGGCGCTCTGTGTATCACCTGCCACAATACCAGGAACGGGGCGCACAATGACAGCAAGCCGCCCACCAACTACAGCGCGCCGCATACCGCTGCCCAGGGTGACGTGCTTATGGGTGAGAACGCCTACTTGGTGGCCGAATCACAGAGGTCTCCGCACAGCTTCCTTGAGAATACCTGTGTCACCTGTCACATGAATGCCACTCCTCCTCCGGCGGAGTTCAGCTATAACCTGGCAGGCACCAACCATTCCTTCAAGGCCAGTCCCGAAATTTGTGCTGACTGCCATACCAAGGAGTTGAACGGCGAGGCATTCAAAGAGGGGGGCGAAGCAAAACTGGAGAAGCTTGGGAAGGCGATGAGCGACTACCTGCTCAAGAAGCTCCCGTCAACCCGGGTATATATCAAGGACTACACGCCGCACAATTTTAACAACAAGTTCTACGATGTAAAGAGTGACCAGGTCATCGTCGATAGAGCAAACATTCTAGGGGCAGAGCCATTTGAGCCGCACGGGCAGCAGGGCTTCATCTTCAAATTCAAGACCCCCGTGACCGTCACCTATAAACCGGCGAATGAGGCTGCCCATACCGTCCAGATGAGCGAGGTTGAAATCCAGCTGGGTGACATCAGCCCGGACGGCGCCAATGCCCTCTTTGCGCCCACTGATACCTTCGTAAAGGTGGGGTGGAACTTCTGGCTGATTCACGGTGATGGAAGCGGCGGTATCCATAACCCGCTGTTCACCCAGAGGGTCATAGATGCCTCCATTCAAGCCCTGAGATAGGGTAAAAGCTGCCAATTCGCAGTGTGCACGTTGAGTTGCAACATAGGGCGAAACAGGGAAGAGGGGGATACTGAGTTTGCGGTATCCCCCTTTCGCTGGAAAGCGGCTTGTGATATGATAATATGTTGTAATCAATGGTATAATTCATAAGGAGGAAAAAAGAAGAAGTGAAAGGCAAGTTCTGGTTTGTACTCGCCGCGATGTTAGCTCTGGTTGTGGTGGTTGCGGCCTGTGCCGCCCCGGCGCCATCTCCGGCTCCTAAACCGACGCCTGCGCCTACTCCTGCGCCGTCGCCCAAGCCGACACCGACACCTACGCCAACGCCTACACCAACACCAACGCCTAAACCCACGCCCACGCCAACTCCGACACCTACTCCTACGCCGACAGCGACGCCAAAGCCTACCACACCGGCCGGGCCGCCAGCGTTGCCAGCGAGCCATGCCGGACGTACCGCTTGTCTGGTATGCCATAAGGATGGAATCGGTGGGGCGCCCAAGGCTCCGGCGAGTCACGCTTCTTACAGCGATACAGCTCCGGCTAATGCAGCTCTTTGTTTGGGTTGCCATAAGTAATAAAAACGATTGGTGGAAGTGAGGAGTGTTCGGCAGGCGCTTCTTCATTTATACCTGCGGGGTGAACAAATGTTAAAAAAGAGAAAATTTCTCATCGGCGGAATAATCGTAGCATTGGCCGTGGGCTACCTTATCTTTTCGAGCTTCGGCAGCGCCACGTACTTCTTGACCGTCAGCGAACTTCTGGACCGTAAAGATACAATCTACGGACAGAATGTGCGTGTGGGCGGGCAGGTTGTGCGTGAGTCAGTGGTGCAGGAAAGCAGCGGCATGGTGCTCAAGTTCGAGGTTTCCGATGGGAAAGTAACAGTCCCGGTGGTTTACCAGGGTGTTGTCCCTGATACCTTTGCTACCAGCGACGAGGTGGTGGTCGAGGGCCGTTTCGGGGAGTCCGGCGTGTTCCAGGCTGACCAGCTTATGCCCAAGTGCGCTTCCAAGTATGAGCCTGTTGAGCCGTCCTGATGCGGGAAAACTGAGTCGATGGCGGACGTATTATATGCCGCTACTTTTCTGGCTCTGGAAGCCTTGCTATACTTGACGGTGGCTGTTATATACGGGACAAGAATAAGGCACCGGGCACTCGGTGAGAGTGCCCGGACTTTTATATGTAACGTTTTTGTGTTGACAGCTGTTTCCATGTTTATATCTGTTCCCTCCGCCAACCGCTGCACACCACTCGTTCACCTCACCAAAACTTTGTGGCCAGGCAAATCAGGCTTCCTTTTGCCCGCAGACCTGGTGTAAAATTGTGATAGTTGTTTGGCTCTCATTTTCAGGTTAACTGAAGCTTTTGCCGATTTTGGGTATTTGGAATTTGTTTGGTTATTGTATCTTGGTTATTGGTTATTTCTACCAGGGTTAGGAGGGGGTGCGTGATTAAGCGTATCGTTTTGCTAATTGCGTCGTTTCTACTGTTTCTGCCTGTGACAGCCCGTGCAGCCGAGCAAGGCAACGGGACCATCAACGGGCAGGTGGTCAATGGGACTGCCGGCGGCGCCAGTGTGGCCAATCTGGACATTACTCTGAAAACTTTTCTGAAGGATGCCGCGGTAGGCATCACTTCCAGGAAGACGGACGCCGAGGGACGGTTCTCCTTCAGCGGCCTGGCAACCGACCCTACCAATAGCTACGAGGTGAGGCTTACCTACCAGAAGGCGGACTACTTCAGCGACCTTATCAATTTTGGCCAGGGGGAGACTACCCAGTCTGTCACTGTGAACGTCTTTGATTCCACGACCAGTGACGATGCAATCAGCATTGTGCTGGCGCACATGGTATTCTATGCGGGGGAAGGCTTCTTGCAGGTGAAAGAATATGTGCAGGTCGCCAACATGTCCGACCGCACTTACATCGGGTCGACGGAAGAACCTTCTCTGAGAAGAAACGAGACATTGCGATTCGACCTGCCTGCGGGAGCAACCGAGTTGAAATATTCGCTGGGACTCAAGGAAGGCTACATAGCTTCCAGTGGAGATGGCTTTGTTGACACCCTGCCTATCATACCCGGCGCAAGAGAGGTGTCCTATTCCTACAAAGTCAGCTATGACCCGGCGGGATATACCGTCTCAAAGAAAGTGACCTATCCCATTATGAACTTCAACCTCCTCATCGAGGATAAGGGCATCACTGCCGCCAGTAGCATGCTGACTGCGCAGGAAACCCTGAACATCGGGGGTGTCCAGTTAAAACACTACGCCGGGGGTAAGTTTACCCGGGGTGATACTATTTCGGCGCAACTTTCCGGTGTTCCCCAGGCGCAGGCGCAGCCACAGCCACAGTTACTCGACCAGGATGACACTGCCAAATGGGTTGGACTGGCAGTAGCATCGCTGGCTGCCGCTTTTGGTGTTATCATGCTCAGGCGGAAGAAACCTCAGCCTGCGGCATCTCTGAACAGTGCCAGACAGAAAGAAGAACAACTGCTCCTGGAGCTTGCCAGGCTGGATGATGATTTTGAGAAGGGGAGCATCCCCGAGGAGTCTTACCGGAAGCTGCGGGCTGATAGAAAAGCGCAGCTGGCGGCGCTCATCCGGAAGCCGAAAGGTGATGCGGGTAAGATTTAGTGGCAGAACCATTTTCGACGGTTTGGGCAGTTGAGACTCAGGACGTTACCAAGGTCTTTGGTAACCACCTCGCTTTGAGAGGCGTGAACCTCAAGGTAGCCGGAGGCGAGTCTGTGGTGCTCTATGGCCCTAACGGTGCCGGGAAAACCACGCTGCTCAGGGTGCTTTCCACCATTATGAAGCCCACCTCCGGCAATATTCTTATCGATGGCCTGAATTTGAAAGACCATGCCGAGGCTCTTCAGAGGAGGATGGGCATAGTTTCTCACCACACTTTCCTCTATAACAGCCTCACCGCCTTCGAGAACCTGGACTTCTACAGCCGGATGTATGATGTGCCCGATGCCAGGGAGCGAATCCGGGAGGTGGTCGACATGGTGGGAATGACTGCCCGCCTCCACGACCGTGTGGGCATCCTTTCCCGCGGTATGCAGCAAAGGCTCTCCATAGCCCGCGCCCTGCTGCATAAGCCGTCCCTGATGCTCCTGGACGAGCCTGAGACCGGGCTCGACCAGCAGGCCATCTCCATGCTCTGGGAGGCCTTGAAAAGCGAAGGACAGGGAAAACGCACTGTCATTTTCACCACCCACACTCTTGAAAGAGGGCTGGAGCTTGGGGAACGTCTGTTGATTCTGGACCGGGGCAAGATTGTGCATGAAAGCGCTACAAAAGATATGGACCTGGCATGCCTCAAGGAAACATACCGGCGCGCCACGGGGGTGGGGGTATGAGTTTCTGGCGCAAGGCGCTGGCCATCACCCGCAAGGACGCCCTCTCCGAGCTGCGCACCAAAGAAATTATATCTTCGGTGCTGGTGTTTGCCTTGCTGGTCATCCTGACCTTCAACTTTGCTTTTGGCGCCAACCAGGAGACCATGAAGCTGGTAGCGCCGGGCATCCTGTGGGTGACTTTTACCTTTTCCGGAGTCCTGAGCCTCAACCGTTCCTTTATCTCGGAGGTGGAGCAGGACTGCCTCGAGGGCCTGAAAGTGTGCCCTGTAGGCAGGGAAGCCATTTACGTCGGCAAGGCTCTGGGAAGCCTTCTTTTTATGCTCATTATCGAGGCAATCGCCTTGCCGGTCTTTGCCTTGTTCTTCAACCTGCAGGTGCTCTCGCCTCAACTGGTGCTTATCACCTTCCTTGCCACTGTAGGATTTGTTTCTGTCGGAATCCTGTTCTCGGCTCTTTCGGTGAACACCAGGGCGCGGGAGATGGTCTTGCCCATCCTCTTTCTCCCCATTGTCGTTCCGGTGGTCATCAGCGCGGTAAAGGCTTCGGAACTGGCGCTATCCGGCGCCACCTGGAGCGCGCTGTCATCCGGGATTTTGATAATTCTGGCTTTCGATGCGATTTTTCTGGTGGCATCGTTCTTTACGTTTTCCTTCGTCATCGAGGAATAGGAGGCAAGCATGAAAAACAATCACGTAAGGAATATCGTGCTGGCAGTGAGCCTGGCGCTTACGGTGCTGGCTATGTACATGGTCTTTATATTCGTGCCCACGGAGAGGACTATGGGCATTGTGCAGAGAATCTTCTATCTCATGCTTCCAATGGGATGGCTGGCCATGCTTGCCTTTACCATCATCTTTATCAACAGTATCCTCTACCTTAAAAAGCGGGAGGACAAATACGACCTCCTGGCACGCTCTGCGGCTGAACTGGGACTGGTCTTCACCACCCTCACGCTTATTACAGGCTCCCTGTGGGCCAGGCCTGTATGGCATGTGTGGTGGACCTGGGAGCCGCGGTTAACTACCACGCTGGTCCTCTGGGTAATTTACATTGCCTATTTCATGGTGCGCTCCTTTGCCTCGGAAGAGCATCGGGGTGCCACCTTCGCTGCGGTAGTGGGAATCATCGGTTTTATTGATGTGCCTATCATCGGTATGTCAACCAGTATCTGGAGAGGGCTGCACCCTGGCGCGATTATGTTTCAGGGTGGGTTGGCTCCTCCCATGGTGCAGACACTCGTGGTTAGCCTGCTGGCCTTTACGGGTATTTTTTCAGTCCTTTTGATACAGCTTGTTGCCCTGAAGAATGATGAAAATGCCCTGATGGTATTGAAGAAAATACCTGATTAAGTATATAATCAAAGTGAGGAATAGGGTAGAAAAATGGAGAATGGCGGATATTTATTTGCTGCTTATTCCGTAGTCTGGGTGGCGGTTTTTGCATATATCACTCTCCTTATCAGAAGGCAAAAAAGACTGCACCGGGACATCGAACTGCTGCGCCAGGCACGGGAAAAGCAAGACAAATAGTGATGCGTCCGGGACATTCCAGGGAGGAAGTGCCGTTTCCCCGCAGTGATTCTATCGGCTCCTTGTTTGGCAGTGCCTTTGTCATTCGAAAATGAAGGGCAATCCCTATTTCAGGAAACCGAGCGATGAAGTCCCTGAATAATTTGACCCTGGGAAAGAAAATCACTTTCCTGACCGCTGTAGGGCTGCTGCTGGGTGTCGGCATCCTCAGTTTTCTGGGCATGCGCGCGGTGAACGATTCAACGGATACAATGCTTCGTGACCGCCAGACTACCGCCCGTATAGTGGCAGACTATCTGGATGAAACGCTGGGGCGTGCCCTTACGGAGTTGACCAGGACCGCCGGTATGCTGGATACCCGCCAGAATCCGGATGAAATCGATTTTCGGATACGGGTATTGGAGGACCGCTATTCCCTTCTCTCGATTGAAACTCAGGGTGTCTATCTTCTCAATCGAGAGGGTCGGGTTGTTTGGAGCAAACCGACAGCTCCAGGAGAAACGTTTGGCGATGTCGTCTCCTATTCCACCATCATCCAGACTTTGCGAGAAAGCAAGACTACCGTCTCCGGCCTGGTTCCAGCGCCCAGGACGGGTACACCGGTGGTGCTTCTTGCCAGTCCCGTCAGGGTAGGGGAAATGGGCGCGCTGGTGGTAGCCGTTTACCCTTCGGCGTCAAGCATCGGGGGCTTTGTCCGTCCAATAAGATTGGGCGAAACAGGCTATGTGGAGATTGTAGACCAGAATGGCACGGTGGTTGTCAGAACGGAGCCGGGGCCAAAGCTCGCTCCATTTGAGAAAAGCGACCACAGCGGCCGGTTTGTCGCATTGATAGAGGCGGGAGAGCCGACCCGCGGCCTGTGTCATACCTGTCATGAACCCGGTCAAAGGGTGATGAACAAGGATGTGCTGGGTTTTGTCCCCCTTTCTCAGGCGCGCTGGGGAGTCGTTATCCGCCAGTCGGAAGATGAAGCGCTGGCTTCTATCGGCGATTTGCGCCGGGGCATTATACTCTTCGGTGTTGGACTGATTTCGGTTGCCCTTATCTTCGTGGCGGTAACTACGCGGGATGTCGTGGGTAGAATCAGGATGCTGACGCTGGCTTCCCGCAGGATGGCAGAGGGTGATATGGCCAGTCCCGTTGATGTAGCCCGTGGAGACGAGGTTGGCCTGCTGGCAAGCACTTTTGAGGATATGAGGACCAAGCTCAGGGACTCCTACCTGGAGCTGGAGCAAAGGACTAAAGAGCTTTCTTCACTGCTTTCTCTTTCCGATATTCTCTCCGCTCTCAGAGACCTCTCCAATCAAGAGTCTATACTCGGCAAAGCGCTGGACAAGACACTGGAGATAATGAAGGAGGATATCGGCGGCATTCTCTTGCTTGACGAAGGTAAGCAGACATTGTGCTACGCAGCCCACCGAGGACTATTGCCGGAGGATACTCAGAGCGCATGCTATCATGTGGGTGAAGGCCTGGCTGGCAGGGTGGCTGAAACCGGGGAGGCCATCCTCGTCGGCGATGTCCTGAACGACCCCCGGCTGGTACCCTCCGACCGTACCCACGATGTTGACGGGCTTAAGGCGCTGGCAAATGTTCCTTTGCTCTCCAAGGACAAGGTGCTTGGCGTGCTAACTATCGGCAGTCGCGAGGTTCGCAGGTTCACCGGGGATGACGCCCGGCTGCTCGAGGTGATAGCCGGACAGATAGCTACGGCTCTGGAAAACGCCCAGTTGCAGCAGGAAGTGCAGCACAAGGAAGAGATGCGCGGCGTTTTGCTGCGGGAGATTTTCTCTATCCAGGAAGAGGAGAGAAGGAGAATTGCCCGCGAGCTGCACGATGAGACCAGCCAGGTGCTCGCCAGCTTGAGCGCCAGCCTGGAGGCGGCTTCCAGCCTGCTGCCCGATGGCGTGCAAAAGACCAGGGCAATCCTGAAGAAGGCCCAGGCACTGTCAATCCATATCCTGGACGAGATACACAAGATAATCTATGAACTCCGTCCTACGTTACTTGACGACCTGGGTCTGGTTGCTGCCGCACGCTGGTTGGCTGATAATAACCTGGGTGAGGCCGGGATAAAGGCTACCTTCAAGATTGTAGGGCAGGAGAGGAGACTGCCGCCCCAACTGGAAGCAACCGTCTTTCGAGTTATCCAGGAAGCGGTGTATAATATTGCCAGGCATGCTCAAGCTACGAGCGCTACTATAAGTCTGCAGTTCAGGAAAGACTCGTTAGGGGTCCGCGTTGAAGATAATGGAGTAGGCTTCGATGTTGAAAAGGTCATAAGCTCAGCCGATAGGCCGCGCGGGCTGGGCCTGTTAGGCATGAGGGAAAGGGTGGAGCTTATCAACGGGACTTTGAGAATTCTTTCGTATCCCGGCAGTGGTACCGAAATTGACATAGAGATTCCTTTGAATCCTGAGGAGGTATTAGATGGACAAGGAAAACAACAAGATAAAAGTATTGATGGTAGATGACCATGCAGTGTTGCGGGATGGCATCCGTGCTCTCCTGGATATGCATGATGACATCGAGATAGTAGGCGAGGCTTCGGAAGGACGGGAAGCCATTGAAAAGGCCGTTGCTCTGTCCCCTGATGTAGTCATCATGGATATAGCCATGCCGGGCATGGATGGCCTGGAGGCAACCCGCCGCATAGCCAAGAAAAACCCGAAGGTGAAGGTGCTGATTCTAACCCAGCACGATAACCGGGAGTACATACTCTCCGCCATCAAGGCTGGGGTTGCTGGTTATGTGCCCAAAAGGGCAATGGGCTCGGAACTGGTATCTGCCATACGCGCCGTGCACAAGGGTGAATCCTTCCTCTATCCTTCTGCGGCTTCGGCGCTCATCGAGGTCTACCTGCGCCAGTCCGAGGACGAGCCTTATGACCGACTGACCGATAGAGAGCGGGAAATCCTCAAGCTCATCGCCGAGGGACATACCAGCAGGGAGATAGCGGAGCGGCTTTTCATCAGCCTGAAGACCGTGCTGGGCCACAGGACGAAGATAATGGAGAAGCTGGATATCCATAACCGGACCGAGCTTATCAAATATGCCATGCGCAAGGGTCTGGTCACTATGGATACATAGAATCTCCTTCCGAAAATAGCAATCAGTCCCACTCAATGTTATTCCACGCAGAGCCTGCTCCATGGCTTGTCCCGTATTAATACGGGATTGATGTGGGGCTGAAATCCCCTCATATTGACAAAGGCTGTCCGAAAACAAGAAAATCGTTAGATTTGTCATTCCAGCGAAGGCTGGAATCCAGGTGAGGTGGGGAGAGATTCTTCGTCAAGAGCCTTCTCAAAACCATTTTCGGACGGCCTCCCAGGGGCGGAGATAGTGAGTCCGGATTCTGGCCTCTTTGGGCTGAAGGCAGGCTGAAGCCTGCGCGGGATGACATATTATTCGCATTGGCTATCATGAGGGCACAGAAAAACGGTGGCACTCGCCCCCTGGCGGACTGTGCATCTGCCCTGCACTAATCTGCCATCCTGGTTGCAACATGGAATTAGTAGCGGTGCTTCTATTCTCATAAAAAGCCCGCTTTCCCTCCCTTCTTTCCCACCTTTGTTCATAGTATAGAGACCCTCCTTTTCTCCGATAAATCGCACCCGAACAAAAACAGGTACTATTTTTTCAAAATAGCAGGTATTATTTGCTCGTTACATGACAGAAATGCTGTTGTCCAGGGGATATTGTTGGGCGGATAATTAAAGCAAGAGGTTGGGACAAGTGACCAGGGAGATGTCTTCGGGTCGATGGTTCCCGCCTCTATTTTTTAGAAGGGTTTTCAAAACACAGTAGAGGAGGTGCGCCATGAGGGGTCTCAGAAATTGCCTGGTAGCACTGCTTTTTGGCATAAGCGCGCCGGCGCTAATCTGGGTGGGTGCGGGTGCTGCCCTGTACCAGAAACGAAAAGCGGCAAAGAAGGAATCCCCGGTATTCGCTTGCTCTATCGATGAGGATTGTCCGCCGGGATTCGTCTGCTTCAAAGGACGCTGCGTTCTTGCTGAATGATGGCTGATGGGGAATCCCGGGTCAGTATAGAAACGTAGCCATCCGGGGACAACTGACGATTATTAAGTGTAAGTGGCGACTGTGTGTGCGGTCGCCACTTTGTATTTTACAAGGGTCAGCATTTATCTTTGGGGGTGGGGACAGCTAACAGTTACTAATCGTCTTAAAATAGAATGGTCTTACTATTTTTATGCCATGTGAGAAGTGTTCGTCTCCCTTTCGTAAAGGGAGAATGAGAGGGATTCTCAAATCCCCCTTCAGTACCCCCTTTTTCAAAGGGGAAGACCTGCGTCCAGATTATTATGAGACTCTTAGTAACCGCAAATAGCTAAAGGCTAATTTTCAGGGGTGGTGTGGGGTCTGAAAGCTGATAGCTACACCGCCTTGAGCGCATTTCCAATCGCTTCCACGGTGCGCTTGATGTCCTCGTCGCTGTGTGCCAGTGAGACAAAAGCGGCTTCGAACTGGGATGGCGGCCAGTACACCCCTTCGGCGAGCAGATGGGTGAAGAACCTGCTGAACAGCGCCGTGTCCGATTTCTTCGCTGAATCATAATCGGTTACCGGAGTGCCGGTGAAGAATGCGGTAAGCAGAGAGGCAATGCGGGAGGTGCGCAATCTGACGCCCGCCTCAGAAGCGACCTTTGCTATCCCATCCTCCAGCTTTGAGGTCTTCTCCTCCAGTTTGCTATAGACGCCGGGCTGACCGAGGACGTTGAGCGTTTCTATGCCCGCCGTCATCGCCAGCGGATTTCCCGAGAGCGTACCCGCCTGGTAAACCGGCCCGACCGGGGCCATCATCTCCATTAGTTTACGCCCGCCGCCGTAGGCGCCTACCGGCAGCCCTCCGCCGATGATTTTGCCCAGGCAGGTGAGGTCGGGGGTTACGTTGTAGAGGGACTGTGCCCCTCCGTATGCTACCCGGAATCCGGTGATGACCTCGTCGAAGATGAGGAGAGCGCCTGAGTCCCTGGTCAGTTGGCGCAGGCCGCCAAGAAAACCGTGTTCGGGCAATACCACACCCATGTTTGCCGCTACGGGTTCCACTATGACCGCAGCGATTTCTCCGGGGTAGCGCTCGAAGAGTTGCTTCACATCCCCGATATTATTATAAGGCGCAACGAGGGTATTCTGGGTGTAGCTTAACGGGACTCCCGGAGAGTCCGGTATGCCCAGAGTCGCCAGTCCTGAACCGCCTTTGGTTAGCAGGCCGTCTGAGTGGCCGTGATAGCCGCCGTCGAACTTGATAATCTTATCTCTCCTGGTGAATGCCCGCGCCAGGCGCAGCGCTGACATGGTGGCTTCCGTCCCGGAATTTACGAAACGCAGCATCTCCATCGAAGGGAAAGCCTTCGATATGAGCTTCGCCAGCCTAACCTCCAGCTCTGTTGAAGCGCCGAAGCTCGTGCCCTGCTCCACAGCCTTCTTCAATGCCTTTACTACCTGCGGGTGGGAGTGCCCCAGTATCAGCGGTCCCCACGAGCAGACGTAATCGATGAACTCGTTGCCATCCTCATCGTGAATTTTTGAGCCTTTTCCTCTCACTATGAAAATCGGAGTCCCCCCCACTGCCTTGAAGGCGCGCACGGGGCTATCCACCCCACCGGGCAAGTACTGTTGTGCTTCTTCAAACAGCTTCTGCGAACGTTCCAGTTTCATTAGCACCTCACGATATCAAATCCTAAGCCCTGAGCACTAAATCCTAAACAATTTGTCATGCGCCTGAGGCGCACTCACGAACGATGAAAATAATCACAAAAGAAACGTCTCCCTTTCGTAAAGGGAGATAGAGAGGGATTTTTAATCCCATTAAGTCAAACTAAGCGCCTTTATTTTCTGGTAATGGTTAAACTTTCAAAACATTGATTTTGTATCCAAGTTTGTTGAGCTTTGACTTAGCGCGGCGTTCCATTTCTTCGGTTGTAACTACATAAAACTTATCTCCCGGCATATCAGAGAGCTTCTTAAGGGTTGTTGACATTTTACCATCAATGGCCCCTTTGGGATTAGGGGAGGTTGTAACCTCAGCCGAGACAATAACTTGGTTCATATTCATACCTTTCAGATCGGGTTCATCCTTGCCACCGGTTTGACGGGGATTCCAAAACCACTTAATTAATGTTGTCGGATAGAAGTTAGTCTGAAGCAATTTTACCGTTCTTAATATTAGTCCCTCGTGTGGTAGCTGGTTCATGTCCTCGGCCACTAAGTTTCGGAGACTTTCCAAGATTTCTAAACTCAAATAAAGATCCCTCGGTTCAACCTGACCAGCCTTTCGGATATGGGGAAAAACCTCTCTAAGTTGACCATGAAGCCTATTTTCTGCTAGCGCAATGTTACCGATTTCGTCCATTTGTGCGAACTCCTCCGTTACTCTATTTGTAATAGTCCAGTTCCTGAAGTGTCCAACACTCGTCCAAGCTTTATCCCCGCAACCACTTCGCCACATCTTTAGCGTGGTAGGTGATGATGATGTCCGCCCCGGCCCTCTTTATGGCCGTAAGAGACTCCATTACCACCCGCTGTTCCTCCAGCCAGCCTTTCTGCGCCGCTGCCTTGAGCATGGAGTATTCGCCGCTGACGTTGTACGCCGCCAGCGGATGGTTGAAGGTATCACGCACCTTGCGTATGACATCGAGGTAAGCCAGGGCGGGCTTGACCATAATGATGTCGGCTCCCTCGTTGATGTCCTGTTCTACCTCGCGCAGAGCCTCCCGCACATTCGGCGGGTCCATCTGGTAGGAGCGGCGGTCCCCGAACTGCGGCGTTGACTCCGCTGCCTCCCGGAAAGGCCCGTAGAACGCGGAAGCGTACTTGGCAGCATAGGACATTATGGGGATATTCGGGAATCCCTTTGCGTCCAGCGTCTCGCGGATGGCCTTCACCCTGCCGTCCATCATGTCTGAAGGGGCTACCATGTCAGCCCCGGCCTCTACATGGGACAGAGCCATCTTAGCCAGCAGGGGCAACGTCCGGTCATTATCGACATCGGTTCCGGCTATTACGCCGCAGTGCCCGTGGCTGGTGTACTCGCAAAGGCAGACATCGGTCACTACCAGGAGTTCGGGAACGGCCTTCTTTATGACGCGGATGGCCTGCTGGACGACCCCCTTCGGGGCGCAGGACGCCGAGCCGGTCTCATCCTTGCGCTCGGGAATGCCGAAAAGAATGACGGCCGGTATTTTGAGACGGGCGATTTCCTCAACCTCTTTGGATAACCTGTCCGGTGAGAAGTGGTGGATGCCCGGCATGGAGGAAATTCCCTTTTTTATGCCTTTGCCCTCGACCACGAACAGCGGGTAAATGAGCTGCTCCACCTGGACACGGGTCTCGCGGACAAGCGCCCTCATCGATTCCGTCTGCCGGAGCCGTCTCAGGCGCAGTTGAGGGAATTCCGCCATCTAAATCTCCTTTAATGAAAATTACCGAGGCTGTCTGAAAATTTATTTTGTTGAAGGTGGTGACGAAGAATTCGCCCTCACCCCACCTGGATTCCAGCCTTCGCTGGAATGACAAACCACTTGATTTTCTATTTTCGGACAGCCTCTAAATAATGTACAGGGTAAAGGGACGGAGTCCCTTGGCCGCACGCAGAGCTTGCCTGAGCCTGCCCTGAGCGAAGCCGAAGGGTACCTGATACGGGGGTCAATCCCCTGCAGTGCGGAATTGCTTTACGAAGTATCGCTCGATAGCTGCCACCAGGCCGGGTATAGTCTGCTCGGTGGCAAGTATATCTACCTTCAGTCCCGCCTTGACCGCCGTATCTGCCGTCTTGGGGCCGATGCAGGCGACCCTTGTGCCGTTCATCGCCGGTGGTTCTTTCCCGAACAATGCCATCAGGTTTGACACCGTCGAAGAGCTGGTAAATGTAATTATATCGATTTCCCCGTTAATTAGCAGCTTCTTTGCCCTGGCAAGCGCATCGGCAGGGAGAACGGTGTGGTACGCGGCGATTTCGTGCACCTCGCCGCCGAGCTTGGTGATTCCGTCTACCAGTTCCCTGTCCGCGATATCGGCGCGCGGGAGCAGGAACCGTTGCCCGGCAATGTCACGCTTCTTGAGTCCAGCCACAAATCCCTCGCTGGTATAGATTTCGGGAACGTAATCTGCGGCTATCCCTTTGTTTTCGAGCGTCAGGGCGGTAGCAGAGCCGATAGCCCCGATTGTGACCTTGCTCAGGGCGCGGGCATCCAGCTTCAAGGCGTGAAGTCGCTGGAAGAATGCCTCGACTCCGTTGGTGCTGGTGAAGACCAGCCAATTATAGCTTTGAAGACCCAGAATTGCGTTGTCTATTTCTGAAGTGTCGGTCACCGGCTGTATGTCGATGGCCGGCAGTTCGACAGGCTGAGCGCCTCTTTCCGACAAAAGCCTGCTCAGCGAGCTTGCCTGCTGGCGCGACCTGGTGACCAGCACCCGCTTGCCGAAGAGAGGGCGGTTATCGAACCAGCGAAGCTGTTCCCTGAGTTTGACCACCTCTCCCACCACGACCACCGAGGGCGGCCCCAGCTTGCTATTCTTTACTTTGCTCACTATGTCCTTAAGTGTTCCGGTCACTGTTCTCTGTGACGACCTTGTACCGTCCTTGATGACGGCCACTGGTGTCCCGGGTGTTCTCCCGTGCTCGATAAGTTTGGCTACGATTTCGGGCAGGTTCTGCATCCCCATGAGGAAGACCAGGGTATCCACTGCCGTGGCTAACTTTTCCCAGTTGATGCTGGTGTCCGGCTTGGTGGGGTCTTCATGGCCGGTGACTACGGCAAAAGACGATGCCAGATGACGGTGGGTGACGGGGATTCCGGCATAGGCCGGGACTGCCACCGCCGAGGTTATTCCGGGGACAACCTCGAAGGGGATGCCTTCGGTTTTCAGCGCTTCCGCTTCCTCCCCACCCCGCCCCAGCACGAACGGGTCGCCCCCCTTGAGGCGCACCACGGTCTTGCCCTCTTTCCCCTTTTCCACCAGCAGCCGGTTTATCTCATCCTGCTCTTTCGCGTGTTTTGCCCCGGTCTTGCCGACATAGAGTCTTTCCGCCTGCGGGGTCGCCGCGTTTAGAAGTTGCTCATCGAGCAGGTGGTCGTAGACCACAACGTCGGCTATTGCCAGGCACTCGAGTCCCTTCTTCGAAATAAGGCCGGGGTCGCCGGGCCCGGCTCCGACCAGGTAAACCTTGCCTGTTTTCATCTTTTTCTAGCCTCGGCTATGAACTCGGAAGCGCCCTTTGCCAGCATCTTTTCCGCCAGCCGGTTGCCCAGCTCCTCGGGAAAAGCAGCGTCACCTTCTTCAATATTGCGCATCACCTTTTTGCCTGTTGGGTCGGCTACCATTCCTTCGAGTCTCAGGGTGGAGCCGTTCACCGTTCCCAGTGCGCCGATAGGTGCGCGACAGCCGCCTCCCAGGGTCAGGAGGAAAGCGCGCTCCGCTAATACGCTTTTCCATGTGGGAAGGTGGTTCAGCGGGGAAACAACCTCCGTCACCTTGCTATCATTCAGCCGTCCTTCTATTACCAGCGCTGCCTGCCCCACTGCCGGCAGGAAGTGCTCCAGGGGCAAATATTGGGTTATTTTATCATTCCAGCCCAGGCGGTGCATTGCCGCTGCTGCCAGCATCACGCCATCGAACTCGCCGGAAGCTACTTTACGGATGCGGGTATCGACATTTCCTCTGATACTGCATGCTTGCAGGTCCGGGCGGTAATGGGCCAGTTGTGCCGAGCGCCGCAGGCTGTCTGTACCTATCCTTGAACCTGTGGCAAGCTGGTCGAGATTGCCCCCACGGGATATCAGGACATCTCGCGGGTCTTGTCTTTCCAGTGATGCCATCAGGCAAAGTCCCGGCGAAATCTCGGTGGGCACGTCTTTCAGGCTATGCACCGCTATGTCAATCCTGCCATCCAGCAGGGCTTCCTCAAGTTCCTTGACGAAGATACCGATGCTTCCGACCTGCTCCAGCGGAATGCTGCGGTTGCGGTCGCCTTCAGTCACGATTTTCTTGATAGTTACATCGAGGCTGGGATGAACCGCTCTGAGCTCGACTGCCACTGTCTCGGACTGGACCAGGGCCAGTCTGCTTCCCCGGGAACCAACGATAATATTTTCTTTCATCAGTGTTTTTCCAGCTTCAAGCGGAAGAGCTCTGCCAGGGCCTTTGCGTAGCCATTGTTTTTGTCTGCTTTGACGCACTGTATGGGGTCGTTGAGCAGCTTGTTGACTATCGCCCTGGTCATCGCCTCCAGGCTTTCACGTTCTTCATCGGAGAGCGGATGCAGCTTTTTGAGAGTCTGCTCCAACTGGTTTGAGCGTATTTCTTCGGCTTTACGGGTCAGGGCGCTGACGATTGGTGTGACCTCAAGGGTCTGCCACCACAGGAGGAACTTGTCTATCTCTTCCGCCACTATTTTGGCGGCCATTTGCGTTTCGCTCTCCCGTTCTTTGCGGTTCGTTTCGGATAGGTGATTAAGGTCGTCTATGTTGTAGAGGAATACGTTTTCGAGCTTCCCGACCTCCGGCTCCACGTTGCGGGGAAGCGCGATATCGATTATCACCAGGGGAAGCTCAGGACGCTTCTTCATGACGTCCTTGATATTGCGGGCATGAATCAGGGGGTGGGGCGCTGCGGCGCAGGTGACCACTATATCGGTTGTGCCCAGCTCGTTATCCAGGTTTTCCATCCCGGTAGGTATACCGCCTAATGTTTCCGCCAGTTCCTGTGCCCTTTCCCTGGTGCGGTTCGCAACCACAATCTGTCGGGTTCCCCTCTCTTTGGCCGCCTTTGCCACCAGCTTGCCGGCTTCCCCGGCGCCGATAACCAGCATTCTGCATTTTTCAAAGTTGCCAACCGCCTGTGCGGCCAGGGCTACTGCTACAGAGCTGATGGAAAGGGCATTCCGGCTGATTCCGGTTTCATCCCGGACGCGCCTGCCGGTACGGATGGCGCTCTGGAATAGCTGGCGCAGGGGAAGGTTCACCGTTCCAGCCTTCTCTGCCGCATCCAGCGAGTTTCCCACCTGGCCCAGCACTTCATACTCCCCCGTAATCTGGGAATCCAGTCCAGAGGCGACATGGAAGAGGTGCTTTACCGCTTCCTGGTCCTCGATGTGATAGGCGTGTTGGAGCAGATAAACATCCGAGGTGTTAAGCAGGGACTTGTAGAAGTCCAATCCCGCCTTCCCTGCGCGAGCGGCATTCTCGTCCACGGTGTATACCTCAGTGCGATTGCAGGTGGAAAGAATCACACCCCAGGGTGTATAGATGCGGAGTGAAGACAATGTATCGGCAAGCTGCTGGGTGCCGATGGCCACTTTTTCCCGGATGCTCACCGGCGCAGTTACATGGTTCACCCCGATCAGGCTGATATGCATACGGCCTCCACCGTCATTTTACGTAAGTAAACGCCCTGCGCCTGCTTGCCCTCCGTAACTTTAGTGAAGGAGGGGCGCAGGGTTAAAATATGCAGGTTTCCAAAGGGACAGAGTCCCTTGGCCGCACGCGGAGCCTGCCCCAGCCTGCCCTGAGCGAAGCCGAAGGGTACTTGATACGGGGGTCAACGCCCCGCAGTGCGGAATTGCTTTCCTGTCTTCAGATTGTTTGTCAGAATGACCCTGGCTTTCTCTCTTTCGCCCTTCCTCAACAAATCAATGAGCGTATCCAGGTCGAGGGCTTCCTGCCAGGCTTCGCTTTCAATCTTGATTTCGCGCTGTTTCAATTCCGTGCGTACCTCGTCTACCAGAAGCGCGAGGGCGGCAAGCTCATCCCCGAAGTCTTTTTCCAGCCTGGTGCGCAGCTTCCGGGCCAGGGCAGGGCTCCTGCCGCTGGTCGAAACAGCAACGGTGATATCCCCTCTGCGCATGCAGGAGGGCACGATAAAATCGGAGTTCTCTGCGTCATCCACCACATTGATGAGGACCCCCCTCTTGCGTGCCTCCGCTGAGACTTCCAGATTGGTCGTACCGCTATCGGTTGCCGCTATTGCCATGAAGCAGCCTTTCAGGTCGCCCGTCCGATATTCCCGCCGCATCGCTTGTATCTCCCCGCTCTCTGCCAGTTCGCCGAGTTCCGGGCAGATGTCGGGGCTGATTACCTCGACGCTGGCGCCATGTTCGAGGAGCGCCTTTACCTTGCGCAGGGCAACCTGCCCGCCACCCACCACAGCGCACCTTTTGCCGCGGACATTCAGAAAAACGGGATAGTAAGGCGTTCCGTTAAGCTTCTTCATACGTTGTACTTGATTCTGGTCTTCTTGAATTCCTTCGTGCTGAGGAGCATCATCCTGTCGCTCAGGCCGGTCTCTTCCGATACCCTGTTGACTATTTCTTCACAGGCTTCTTTTGTCCGACCATGAATCATGGCAAAGAGATTGTGCCGCCACAGAGGGCCGGTCAGTCTTTCATAGCAGTGGCTGACTTCGCGAAGAGAAGCCAGCTTCTTCCCGATGGCATCCGCCGCATCCGGCGGAACCACCCAGCAGGTCATGGCGTTGGCGTTGAACCCTGCCCGGCGATGGTTTACCGCAGCCCCGTAGCGACGGAGCACGCCGCGCTGCAAAAGCGACTGGCACCCGTTCAAGAAGTCTTTTACGCTCATCCCTGCTTGTCTCGCAATCTCATCGAATGGACTCGGTGTGAGAGGCAGGTCCTGTTGCATCTCGTTGATGAGCAGCCGGTCCGTTCTGGAGAGTTTGACCTCCGGGTTGAGGCTGCCACCTTTTTGCCCCGTCCCTGCGTGATTGGTTTCTCCATCCATGTCGAAATGTGCGTTTATCTTGTATAGCTTTGTCGCTGGAAGTGATACGACAGCCTCAGTCTGTATGTTAGAAGTCAGTTTTTTCAATTCAGTCTGCATATCCGCTCCGGGCGGCGCTGCAAAGGTAATCCAGATGTTGAAATAATGCTCCCGTTCATAGCCGTGGCTCACCGCCGGATGCTTTGCGATAATCTCCTCCGCGCTTTCCAGGTTCTCCCTTTTCACCGACATCGCCACCAGCGTGCTCTGGTAGCCCAGGCTCCTGGCATCCAGCACCGGCCCTATCTGCCGGATGAGTCCCTCTGCCTTCAGGGATGCAAGCCGCCTTATGACCTCGTCTCCGTTGATTCCGAGTTGCTTTCCCAGGTTGGCGTAAGGTTCTTCCACCAGCGGGAACTCCGCCTGCACCAGGCTCACCAATTTCCTGTCTATGCTATCCAGATTCATTCCTATTCCTCTGTCATCTTTGTCAAAAGTCACAAGCAATCACATAATTTGTCATTGCGAGACCATTCACGACACAGTCGTGAAGGCGAAGCAATCTCAGTGGTTTGAATTATATTGTTCTGCCACTTATCTCAGAGCTTGCCGCCTTGCACCAGGCAGCCGGTTGATATACACAGTAAGGCTCCGCCTCCAGATAATCTCCCGTTGCCTCATAAGCGCGGGCACGGCAGCCGCCGCATATTCTCTTATACTCGCAGGCGCCGCATTTCCCCTTCATCAAGGAAAGGTCTCTGAGAGCGTTGAACAGCGGCGAATCTGCCCATATCCTGTCGAAGGACTGCTCCCGGACGTTTCCTGCTTCCACGGTAAGGTAGCCGCACCCTTGCACCTTGCCCCGGTGCGAGATGAAGCAGAAGCCGGTGCCGGCCAGGCAGCCGCGGGTGATGGAATTGGCCGGATTATGCCCTCCCGGATGGCCGGGATGCCCCGGATGACCTGTGCTCTGTGACGTCGAGTTATCGGACTGACTGTCCTGTTTCTGCCTCTGCTTCATTATGCGCAAATAGTGCGGGGCATCGGTGGGCTTGAAGAACATCCTGTCTCCAAGCTCCTTTTGCCGGTCATAAATCCAGTTCAGAGTTTTCTCATACTCTTCCGGAGAAAGCTCTACCGCTTCCAGCCCTTTGCCGCGTCCCGTCGGCACCAGCATGAACGGATGGAAAGCGGTTGCCCCAACCTTCAGCGCCAGGTCGAGCAGGTCATCGAGGTAAGCCACATTCATCTTTGTGATGGTGCTGTTAATCTGCACCGGAATTCCTGCCTTGCGGGCGCTTGCGATTCCGGCCAGCGCTGCATCGAAGGCACCGGCTTTGCCCCTGAACCTGTCCTGCATTTCGGGGATGGGGAAGTCCAGGCTAACTCCCAGCCGCGCCAAGGGTATCTCTTTCAGGCGGGCAGTCGCATCGTCATTGATGAGGGTGCCGTTGCTGCCCATTACCACCCTCAGTCCTTTGCCCGCGGCGTATTTGCCAATCTGGAATACATCGCTGCGCGCCAGCGGCTCGCCGCCGGTCAATATCAGAATCGGTTTGCCCACCTTGAGTATGTCATCGATAACCTGGAAGCATTCCTCAGTAGTCAATTCGCCTTCATAATGTCCGCCTTCCGCCGAAGCGCGGCAGTGGGCGCATAGCAGGTTACAGCTTTTGGTAAGCTCCCAGGCCACCAGTTGCAGCGCGGGTTTGATGATGTCCGGTGTCATTGTCCCAGTCCTATTTCTTTGTCGGTGAGATAGCACGCGGGGTCTTCCGCCCAGACGTCATTGAAGACCGCCTCGGCGCGCACCCGCAGGTTTCCGTTGCACAGGTCCACGTAGCGGCACGCAGCGCAGCGTCCCTTGAGCAGCCCTTTGCGGTCCTTCAAGCCCTTCATTATCGGCTCGGATGTGTCGTTCCATATCTCTCCGAACTTCCGCTGGCGGACGTTTCCCAGCGAGTGATGCCACCAGAACTGGTCCGGATGGACGTTGCCGCGGTCATCGACCGCTCCAATCTTGATGCCCGAGTTGTTGCCCCCGTTGATTTTGAGCAGCTCCAGGACTCCACTGGCGCGCTCCGGGTCGCGCTCTTTGAGCTTGAGATACAGGTAAACACCGTCTGCATGATTGCCCACCGTCAAAACCTCCTTCCGCAAACCACGATTATGCAGGTCGATGGTATGCTCGCAAATGGTATCCAGCACCCGCCTCGTCTCGGCGTGGCTGATGTCTTCCTTCTGCAGTTTGTTTCCCCGGCCGGCATAGGCCAGGTGGTAGAAGCACACCCGGTCGATTTTCTCTTCCTCCAGCAATCCGAAGATAGCGGGTATTTCTTGAAAGTTGAAGCGGGTTATGGTCAGGCGCAGAGAAGCCCTTAACCCCAGGGCAACACAGGCCCTGATGCCGTTGAGTGCCGCCTGATAAGCCCCCTCCGTTGCCCTGAAGCGGTCGTTGATTGCTCCGACACCATCTATGCTGATTCCCACCTCCGCAAAACCGATTGCCTTGAGCCTGCGGGCGATTTCAGGCGTCACCAGGGTGCCATTAGTCGAGATGGCCACTCTCACTCCCTGTTCGGTGGCAAATTCCGCCAGGTCCAGGAGGTCCTCCCTCATCAAAGGTTCGCCGCCTGAAAACAGAAGTACCGGTGCCTTGAACTCAGCCAGGTCGCGGATGAACTTCTGTCCCTCGGCTGTGCTCATTTCCTCCGGCATTTTCCTGGCTCCGGCGGAGGCGTAGCAGTGGAGACAGCGCAGGTTGCACTGCCTGGTGCAGTTCCAGACCACCACCGGACGCGAGACGCCGGGCGCCTGCCTTATGCCCGTGGGATGATGCGAGGTTTTCTCCCCGTAGCGCAGGCTGTCACCCGGGCTGACAGTATCGCACAGAAGGCGCGAGATGGAAATCATGCGGGAATGCCCTCCTTTGAGCCATTGTTGCTTTCATTCCAGCACTTCTGATGTGCTGCCACCAGGCATACCAGAGCGTCGTCCGTGACGCGGGCTGCCAGGGGTATTGCCTCGATGATGCGGCTGCTCGACGTTTGTCGTTTCTTCACCAGGAGAATAGCGGTGTTCATGATGGGTTCGCGGTGCAGAACGAAGGCTTCAACCGAATCCGTGAGCGGAAGACCCAGCCTGGCAAGCGTCTCACCAAAGCCGCGCCCCGTGTCTTGAGCAAGCTTAAGGGCATCATCTCGTTTTGCGGGCTCGGTTACATACTTGATAATGGCATTGAAAATCTGTCTGCTTAGCTCGGCCAGACGCATCCGTGACTGGGGAGTAAGATTGTTGTACCAGATGGCATTGTTAAAGTTTCTTGAAATCTGGCGGTGTAGCTCAACAGTATCCTCCAGCCCTATAGCGAGGTCCTTGATGCCGGCTTGTTTCTGGTTGGGACTCATGAATTTTTTTAAGTCTGCCCTGGAATAGCGCCGGTGGCCGCCCGGTGTTATGAAAGCCTTAAGCTTGCCTTCATCTGTCCACTGTCGGAGGGCCGCCTCACTCACCCCCAGAATGTGGCTGGCGTCACTTATACTAAGGAGAGGTTCCTGGCTCAATGAAACTCCAATCCGTGTCAAATTGGCTTCGAGCAAATTTGAGAAATCTATAAGAATCTGTAAAATTCTATGTAATTATAACTCATGCGGCCTCTCTAATCAACAGTATCCATCATTTATACTACCTGCTAAATGAAAAATAAATGCTGTGTTTTTCGGAAAATATGCTCTGTTTATCCCGGCCGGGCAGAACCCTAGGGGTGAAGGCTCTTCCCAAAAGTGAGGCTGCCCGAAAGTGCGAATCGGACAGCCTCAAACAATAATCAATTCTGGTAGAGTATTTCTGCTGCTTTACGCTCCCGGCACCGCTGGCAACGAGGTGAGCGCCTCCTTTACCTTTTCCTCCGGATACTCGTAATCTTTCAGTTTCCCGGACAGGTATTCGTCGTAGGCCGACAGGTCGAAATGCCCGTGCCCGCTCAAGCCGATGAGGATGGTCTTGGAATGGCCGGACTGGCGGCAGGCCAGGGCTTCATCGATGCCTACCTTGATAGCGTGGGCCGATTCCGGGGCGGGGAGAATACCCTCGCTACGGGCAAATCTCACCCCGGCCTCGAAGACCGGTACCTGTAGCTCTGCTCTGGCTTCTATCAAGCCCAGCTTGTAAAAGTGTGAGATGATGGGTGCCATCCCGTGATAGCGCAGTCCGCCGGCATGGACCGGCGGCGGGACAAAGGTATGCCCCAGGGTATGCATCTTGAGCAGAGGCGTCATGCCGGCCACGTCGCCGAAGTCGTAGGAATACGGCCCTTTGGTCAGGCTGGGACATGCCTGCGGCTCGACCGCGATGATGCGCAGGTTCTTCTTTTTGCCCTTGATTTTATCCCTCATGAAGGGCATTACCAGTCCACCGAAGTTGGAACCTCCGCCAATGCAGCCGACGATGATATCGGGGTAGGCGTCTGCCTTCTCCATCTGCTTCATCGCTTCCAGCCCCACAATGGTCTGGTGGAGCAGGACATGGTTGAGCACGCTGCCGAGGGAGTAATGAGTATTATCGTGGGTAGCGGCGTCTTCCACTGCTTCGCTGATGGCAATCCCCAAACTGCCAGGGGAATCAGGGTCCTTTGCCAGGACATCCCGCCCCGCCTTGGTATCGGTGCTCGGGCTGGGCACGCATTTTGCGCCCCAGGTCTCCATCATGATACGGCGGTAAGGCTTGCTCTGGAAGCTCGTCTTGACCATGTAGACCTTCAGCTCCAGCCCGAAGAGCATGCAGCCCATTGCCAGGGCGCTGCCCCACTGCCCCGCCCCGGTCTCGGTAGCCAGCCGCTTGACGCCCTCTGCCTTGTTGTAATATGCCTGCGCCACGGCGGTATTCGGCTTGTGGCTCCCCGCAGGACTTGTTCCCTCGTATTTATAGTAAATCCTGGCCGGGGTGTCCAGCGCTTTTTCCAACCCGTACGCCCGGTGCAGGTTGGTGGGCCTCCACATGCGGTAAATGGCCTGTATCTGCTCCGGGATTTCAATGTTACGCTCCGGGCTGAACTCCTGCATGATGAGCGCCATCGGGAACAGCCGTTTCAGGTCGTCAGGGGTAACAGGCTTTCCGGTGCCCGGATGCAGCACCGGCGGCAGGGGCTCCGGCAGGTCGGGCAGAATGTTATACCAGGAAGTGGGCATCTCTTTTTCGGTGAGCATAATCTTGGTTACGTCCATTTAGTCCTCCTCATGTTTCCTTGTGTTGGCGAAAACTCTAGCACCATGATGCGGTTTTGTCAATATGGGAGGTGTGCCCGGGAAAGCATGAATTACGCGAATTTCCACCATTAATTACGTAGGCTTACGAATATCCAATTAAAGAAAGGGCGATTATCCTTAATAATATGTCCTTCGTTAAATTCTCAAGAGTTCAAAAAGCGTGTGAAGGTAGTTTACAGGAGGCCAAAATGGCTATCAAGCTGCATTCCAAAAACCGGTCAGTGCTTTCCGGTATCATAGCTATTTCCATTATCATCCTGTTCGTAAGCGGGTGTACGTCAAGGCCGGCGCTACCTGAACCGGCCGGCGGGGATTTGTATAATTACATAACCTCCACAGCAAAATATACGGAGTGGAAAATGTGGCCTGGCAAGCAGGCGCTTTATCCCGGCACGGAACCTCACGGTATGCTCCTCACTACCTACGTGACTGACGGAGCTTTCTCAGCAATTACCGGCAAAATAGGCAACATTCCCGAAGGCGGAATAATTGTCAAAGAGAATTACATGCCTGACCGGACACTGGCTGCGATTACCGTCATGTACAAAGTAAAAGGTTACGATTCAGCCAATAACGATTGGTTCTGGTTGAAATATGCCCCGGACGGCACAATCGATGTTCAAGGCAAGGTACAGATGTGCATTGATTGTCACGGGCAGCAGAAAGCTAACGATTATATCTGGACATCCGGTCTAAAGTAAGCTGAAAACAAGCTCGGTATACTCGGACCGCATCCTTGCGCATAAGGAACTCACTTTACCCGGGTGCCTCCTGCTTGCTGCTTTTCTGAATCCCCTGTAGCAGGTCGGCGCACATACTCTCCAGCACAGTGAATGAAGTCTTACTGTGCGACTCAAACTGCAGGGGGGTGATGGAAATGTAGCCCTGGTCTATGGCCCACATATCGGTACCCTTTTCGGTGATAACGTTCTGCTTCTGGCGTACCAGCCAGTAATGCTTCCACTTGCTGTGGGTTCCTTCTTCGGCGGTATCTATGTGGCTATAGTGCGCCAGTCTTGTAATCCTGGCGCCTTTGACTTCTTCCAGGGGCATGGTGGGCAGATTGACATTAAGGAACAGCTTCGATTGCACCGGGCGGGACAGGGTTGCTCTGGCAAGCAGGGCGGCTACCCTGGCGGCCCCTTCGAGAAGGTGGCCGTTCTCCCCCGCCTCTTTCGAGATGGCTAAAGCGGGGAAACCCCTGAGGTAGCCCTGCAGAGCGCCGCTTACCGTCCCCGATATGAGCACATCATCACCCAGGTTCAGCCCGTCGTTGATGCCGGAGACCACCATATCCACCTTGCCCTCGACCAGTTTGCTGAGGGCCAGTATGACGCTGTCAGCCGGGGTTCCCTGCACGGAAAAGGTTTCCACTCCGGGGAGCAACGGCCTCACGCTCTGCACCCTGAGGGGCTGGCGCAGGCTCACCGCGGTGCCGATGGCGCTCTGCTCCCTGTCAGGGGCTACTACTACCACCTGGGCGACCTTTTGCAGCTCTTTGACCAGGGTCCACAACCCTTCAGCGAATACACCATCGTCATTCGTTACCAGTATTTTCAATCGAACTTGCTCCTTGCAGCCATCTGACAAAAGTTTATCATGGCAGAGCTCGAGACAGCAAACGAACATGAAAAGCTATCAGCGGTCAGCAATCAGCAGTCAGCTTCGGGCGGGTATAGAAAGAACTGAAAGCTGATAGCTCTAGATTGGATTATTTTCTCGCACCTGTATTATAATCTGTCTTGGATGGCGAGATGAAAGAGAAGCTTCTGGCTGTGGATGATGACCCCGATATCCTGGAAGCGCTGACCATGATTCTCGATTCGCAGGGCTACAGCGTTGTTACCGCCCGGGACGGGATGGGAGCTCTCGACAGGCTAAAATCTGAAAAGCCCGACCTGATGATTCTCGACCTGATGATGCCGAAGATGGACGGGTTTACCGTAATCAGGAAGCTCCAGGCGCCGGAGTGGAAGGACCACGGGCATATCCCCGTCCTTATCCTCACCTCGATAAGGGAAGATGCCAGCAGGCGTCGCTACGAGCTGGAAACAGGCAAAGAACTCGGAGTGAATGACTACATAGAGAAGCCCTTCTTGCCTGACATATTGGTGGCAAGAGTGGAGAAAGCCCTCGAAAGCCGGAAGAAGGTCTAGGCGCGCGGCCCTCAAATACACATTTAAGGAGGCGTCAGAAAAAATGAACAGAAGAGCCAGGATCCTGCTTATCGACGATGACCGCAGTTTCGTAGAGGCCACCAAGACAGTCCTGGAAAGCCAGCCCTATGACATATTTGTGGCCTATGACGGGGATGAGGGCCTGCGCAAGGCGCGTGAGGTAACACCCGATTTGATTCTCCTGGATGTAATCATGCCGGTGAAAGACGGTTTTGCGGCCGCTGAGCAGCTCAAGAAAGACCCCAGGCTGGCGAGTATTCCAACCTTGATGCTCACCAGCTTCGCTTCCCAGCGTGCCGGAACGGGCATACCAGCGGGGCGGGGCCTGTCACTCGAAGCTGAGGACTATATCGATAAGCCGGTAAGCCCGCAAGACCTTCTTTCGACGGTGGCCAGGTACCTCAAAAAGGCAGGATTTTAGTTTCGCCTTTGTTTTTCAGGTTAGCTTCTTTCTGACATAATCTATTTCCCATGGATTCCTCCCCAACGCTGACTATGAACCGGAGCAACGAAAGGAGAAGACTTCTATGAGCTTGAAACCGCTATTCGCGGCGGGAAAGTTTGTTATTACTGCCGAGTGCGGTCCTTTGAAGGGCACCGATACCACCGAGATAGTGGAAATTGCCGAACTGCTGCGGGGAAGGGTGGATGCCGCCAATGTCACAGACCAGCAAAGCTCGGTGATGAGGCTGGGTTCACTGGCTGTCTCTCATATTCTCAAGGAAAAGGGGCTCGACCCGGTGTTCCAGGTCACCTGCCGCGACAGGAACCGGCTGGCGCTGCAATCCGACCTCCTGAGCGCCTGGGTGCTGGGAATAGAGAACGTCCTGGCCATCACCGGGGACCTGCCTGTTCTCGGTGACCATCCGCAGGCGAAACCGGTCTATGATTTGGACTCGGTGCAGCTTTTGTGGGCTATTCAGAAGCTCAACGAAGGCCGTGACATCGTGGGAAACGAGTTAAAGGGCAAACCGGACTTCTTCCCGGGGGCGGTGGTCAAACCCATATCCAACACCGAGGCTTCCATGGAATTGCAACTCATCAAGATGGAGAAAAAGGTCAAAGCCGGGGCCAAGTTCTTCCAGACCCAGGCGGTCTACGAGCCGGATGTCTTTGCGAAGTTTATGAAACGGGCGATGCAGTTCGGCGTTCCCGTCCTGGCCGGCGTCATCCCTTTGAAGTCCGCCGGTATGGCGCGATTCATGAACAAGAACGTTGCCGGGGTACATGTGCCCGAAGATATGATAAAGAAAATGAGTGATGCGCAGGACAAAACGAAGACAGGCATGGAAATCGCTGCCAGCTTGATTAAAGACTTCAAAGGCATCGGCCAGGGAGTGCATCTCATGGCCATCGGCTGGGAGAAGAAGGTGCCGGCAATACTGGACATGGCTGGACTGTAGTCCTGGTTCAAAATTGCCACTATCATGTCATTGCGGGAGGGTGTCTGAAAATGTCATTCTGAAGGAGCAACGCGACTGAAGAATCCGTTTATCCATACGTAAAACACGGATTCTTCTCTGCGCTCAGAATGACAATTCGCTGTTTTCGGACAGCCTCGAAGCAATCCGTCTCTCGCTATGGCGATTATAGAATTTGTCTTGTAATTCTGTATATTCGTTCTGCGCTGGTTCGGTGGGTGTATAATAATGACGAGACAATGAGGCAAATGTGGTGAGGACCAGCGATTTTGATTATTCTCTCCCCCCTGAGCTTATCGCTCAAACCCCCCTGGAGCACAGAGACCGGTCGCGGCTCATGGTACTGGAGCGCAGCAATGGCTCGATAGCGCACCACAGGTTCCGTGATGTTATCGAATACCTGCATGCCGGGGATGTCCTGGTGTTCAACGATAGCCGCGTCATCCCCGCTCGATTGAATGGGAGAAAGGTCGATAGCGGCGGAAAGGTGGAGTTCCTCCTCCTGCGCAGGCTCGAGGCCAATCTCTGGGAAGCCCTGGCTAAGCCCGGCAGGCGGGTGAATATTGGCACCCGGGTACGCCTGACCAACGGTTCCTGTGAAGTTGAAGTTTTAGGGGAGATAATTGAAGTTGGCGCCGGCGGCACGAGAGTGGTCAGGTTCTCCGATGATACCCTGCTGCCGAAACTGGGTGAGGTGCCTCTGCCTCCGTACATCCATACCCCTCTCAGCGACAAGGAACGATACCAGACGGTTTATAGCCGCGAAGAAGGCAGTGCGGCTGCGCCGACGGCAGGCCTTCATTTCACTCCCGCTCTCCTCTCTGACCTTGAGCAAAAGGGTGTGCGTTGCCTGTTTGTCACCCTGCACATAGGGCTGGATACCTTCCTGCCCGTTCATGAAGAAGACCCCTGCAAACATATCATCCACCGGGAGTACGGCATTGTCTCTTCGGATGTTGCCACCCAGCTTTCACAGGCCAAAATCGAGGGGCGGAGGGTTATCTGCGTGGGCACTACCTCTGTCAGGCTCCTGGAACATGCTGCCAGGGATTGTGACTCTGCTAATCTAAAGCAGTTTGGGGGTTGGGTGGACACGTTTATCCTGCCGGGACACCGCTTCCGCATGGTGGATGCCATGCTGACCAACTTTCATCTCCCCCGCTCCACCCTTCTGATGCTTGTTACCGCTTTTACGGGAAACGACCTTATCAAGCGGGCGTATAGCGAGGCGATTTCATCCCGCTACCGCTTCTACAGCTTCGGCGATGCGATGCTGATTGTGTAGTACATCGTCAATATAGCACGCACCCGGTCCAGGTGATTTTGTCCGGGTAGAACTGGTTGTCCAGTCCGAGTTTTCTCAGGAGGGAAAGGACGTTGATTCCCGCTGCCTCCATTGATGTCCTGGCCTTATCCGGATGGGCACACGGCTCCTGGCGCGTGGCCTTGCAGGGCTCACACAATGAGCAACTGCCGCCTATCAAGCCCCACGCCGCCCTCTCTCCTTTTAAGAACTCCTCCATCTGGAGAATCTTGTGGTGAAACTCCACCTTTACCTGTGTCACTGCTTTGCGGTTGTTGGCCACGTCCACCGGCTTCGAGTACTGGAGCAGAATGCCGCGTTTGAATCCGCCCAGCCTCGTTTTCATTTCCTCGATTGTCCCCACTTCGGGCGGGCACATATGGTTTTTGCCGTAGCACCCGCACCTGTTATCGATACAGAACCCCCTTATCGCTTCCTGCGGGACAAGTAACGCGGGGTCGAGGTCACGGCAGGTCTCGATTCCTATTTGGCTGGCAAACTTTGATATAGTAGATATTTCCATCGGCAGCAAACACCTCGATTCCTATGAGTATATTCTATCATAAACAGCGGATATTTACGGTTCAGATTGCAAATGTAAATCGCAGCCATTTAGTGGTGCTTGCCCGCCGAAGCCTCTACGCGCAGGCAGGAGCCTGTCGAACCGCTTAAGAAAAAGCATTCCTCACTCCCCATTTCGAAGCTTGATACGGACTTCGATGTGAATTACTAATCGTCTTAAAATAAAATGGTCTTACTATTCATGCCATGTGAG
>JACPPQ010000082.1 GCA_016190925.1 Chloroflexota bacterium
CGTGTTTTGTCCTGCGTACTCCCACACCACCTTTATACCACCTCCTCAGCTAACCAGGCAAGCATCGTTGCTTCGCCTGACGGCGAACCCGCTTTCCTCCCCCCAGCAAGCTGGGGGGTATCCAGCGGGATTTTCTATGACGTGGAATAAATCGGCGGAAAAAGCCTGGATTGTGGAAAGCCCCTTGCTATTTCCCTTCGGTAACTATCTCGAACGGACAGGTCAAGGCGCCTGTGGCACAAACAGCTTCACAATAGGTGCACCAGGTACACTCTTTCGTTTCGGCAACCACCGCAACTCCCCCATACATTCTCAGGGCGCTGCAATGGCATACGTTAACACACAAACCACAACCATCACACTTCTTCTGGTCTATCACAGGCATCTGAAGCAATGTCATCACCCTCCGTCACCTTTTTATTCTATCCGCAAAGCTAACTGACTAAATGTGACCTTTGTCTCAAACAGACACTTTCATCTTATCCTCGAGGGCTTCCCTGTCCTTAATCACAATACGATGGCGGTCAAGCCTTATCAGCCCTTCCTCTTCCAGAGCTCTAATTGACCTGCTGACTACCTCACGAGCTGTGCCTGCCATGGCCGCCATCTCCTGCTGGGTGAGGCGTGGGACAGGGGTATCCCTGTCTCCTGAGTTTTCCAGAAGAATCTTAGCCACACGGCCAATAACATGTCTAAAAGAGAGGTCTTCCACCAGTTCTACTAGCTGACGCACCCGGCCAGCCAAAACCTGGATAACGTTCCGGGCTACCTGTGGATATTCACGCAGAATGGTTTCCAGGTTTTCCTTCCTTATGCCGTAGACAGTCACAAGGCCCATTGCCTGAGCGCTTGCCGGATTGGGACGGCCATCGAACACAGGGACGTCATTAAATGACTCTCCCGGGCGGACGATTGCCAGAATCTGCTCTTTTCCCTCGCCCGAGGTCTTGAATATTTTAACTGCGCCGGAAGTGACAAAGTAAAGCGCCTCCGCATCTTCATCCTCGTACAGAATGGTCTCTCCCCTATTAAACTTTTTCTCAAAGATGGACTTCCTGAGTGAATCAAGTCCGTCAAGGCTCAGGACAGAGAAATAGGGGGTGGAACTTAGAAACTCCACTGGTATGGCCATACTTATTCGTTCCGCCTGCGTAGGGCTAATATAAGGTAGCTGTTTCTTGTTTCTTATTGTACGCCAGTGGCATCCGGGAGAGCAAGCTACGGAGAATAGACCGCCAGTATATCCCGCAGGACCTTGAGGTTCATGACGTCTTCTTTATTATAGGAGAGCAGTGTATCCAGCGCCTCTTTCTGCTGGTTCTTCTGGTACATCCACCACAATCTCACCGCTTCTCTCCCGTCAATCCCTTTCAGCTTTCGTACGATGCCAAGTTGTGATTCTACAGCCTTGAAGCCACCATACAGGTTGTTTTTCCAGCAGTCCCACATGAGGTCATGGTGTTGGCAGTGCCGCGCCAGGTCTACTTCCAGCGCGGTCTCTATGAAAGGCAGGTCAAACCGGCTGCCATTATAGGTGTAGAGTATGTCCACATCCGACAGGATTTCCATCAGGCTCTTCCTGGTGGCTTCTTCACCGACTAGCTGGATAAATTGGCTGTGGAAGCCATCCGTGAGGTAAATTCCGATTACCGTAATTGCATCGTCCAAACATGACAACCCTGTAGTCTCAATATCAAGGTACGCTTCCCGCATGGAAACCTTTCTAGCCAGTTGTTCTTTGTTACTCATTATATCGCGTGCGAGAGGTTTTGGGAAGTCATCAGCCAAAAAATCAGTGAAAATCTTTCCGGCACTTTTTTCACTTCGCATTTTGATTTCAAACTTTTGATTACCCGCTTCTGCCATACGATTGGAGCTTATCGAACCAGCTCGCTCTGGGTTTCGTCGGTCCCGACTGAAGCAGACTCCCCTCCTTCGGTAACTCACACAGGCACTGAATACCCGGCCTGGCGCTAAGCGTTTCTTCGGAGAGGTAGAAGCTGCCGTCAAAGAGGCCGGGCTGGATAATTTCCGCCTGAAGCAGGGTTTGAAAGGCCCAGGGCCTGTAATCCCGGAGGATGTGGAACATAGGAAACCTGGCAAACCCCACGTCCTTCAGCAACTTCGCGGTCTCAAATTGAACGGCGCCTTTTTCTCGGAACATCTTTATCACCGTGCAGATTGCCCGCCGCGCCAGGAAAAGAGATAACCTCAGCGACAAGATGAGAAGAATGAGCATGAACACGACCAGAAGAGCAATAGCCACTTTGCATTTTCCCCTTTAGATACGCTCAATTGGCAGATTCTCTTTTTAGTTTTGCATGCTCTGCCGGGAGAAGCCATACGTAAATCTATCTAATTCATATGGTAAACCCCCGTAATTTATAAGCAAAAACAATGCAGTACATATTTTACGCGACACAGCTCGCTTTGAAGATGAAAAATTACGTGCGTTTTGCTATCCGAATTACGTTAACCTACCAATGTACCACAGGACGCAGCTGAGTCATAATGAAAATTGTGCTTTTTAAGCGAAAAACAGGAGGGCGTATGAACAGAAAAACAAACATCCTCGGGTTTGCCGGAAGTCTACGAAAAGGCTCCTACAACAGAATGCTATTACGTTCCGCCGCAGAATTGGTACCAGAAAATGCCGCGCTTGAAATCTTTGACCTGGAAGGAATCCCCCCTTTTAACCAGGACCTGGAACAGTCACCGCCACAGAAAGTCAAGGATTTCAAAAGCAAAATAAGAGCGGCTGATGCGATACTAATTGCCACGCCGGAGTACAACTATTCCATATCGGGCGTATTGAAGAACGCAATCGATTGTGCATCGAGACCCTACGGAGATAACGCTTTTGAAGGTCAACCCGTTGCTATTATGAGCGCATCCATAGGGATTCTGGGTGGTGCCAGAGCACAGTACCATTTACGCCAGACGTTTGTTTTTCTGAATATGTACCCGGTAAACAGGCCGGAAGTATTTGTCTCACTTTCGGAGCAGAAGTTCGATGCGCAAGGCAGACTTACCGATGACAAGGCAAGGGAACTGATAAGAACGCTGCTGGTGGAGCTGGTAGCCTGGACCAATAAGCTCAAGGCATGAAGCCGTCAAGCAAGTCGAGCTTGTCCTTTTTTATAGACGGCAGGCGGTCTCAAAACCCTCAGCGATAGCGGTCGTCATCCGCCGGAAGGATTTCGCATCGCCGATGGTATAGACTTCCTTGACTTTGCCGTTCAACCCCGCGGCTAAATTGCTGGTTGCAGGCTCCATGTTAAGTGCCAGAATAACACTATCGGCTCCCACCACTGCCTTCTTTCCCTCTTTGACAATGGTGACGCCCATGCCGGTAATCTCATCCACCCTTGTCGAGGTCAGCGCCCTAATGTTTCCGTCTTCAATCTGAGCTTTAAGCGCCAGCAAAGTGTGGGCTTCCATGTCGCTACCAAAATGGTCGGACTCCTCGATGATGGTCACCTTTTTTCCATGTTTTGCCAGGGACAGTGCCAGGGAACAGCCTGGAAATTGACCGCCTATTACGGCAACCTTTTTCCCGATAGGAAAGCTGCTCCCAAGGAAGCGCCTCACCAGCGAGGTTGTGATAAAAAGCTTTCCCGCAGCGGTAATTACGGTCATCAGCGCGCCTTTTTTAAGAGGGACGCCGTTAGTGAGTTCGAACAGGTCTTTGCTGCTGAACACGTTGTTTCTGTTAATACCGGGGACTTTATAAGCCGGGAAAGTCCCCCCTATAGCCAGAATAACCGCATCCGGTTTCACTTCCTGGATGATAGCGGGGGTAGCCCTGGTCTGTAACATGACACAAACGGGAAGCTTCCCAATTTGCCGGATGAGATACCTGGTAAATATCTCAACCCCTTCGTTGTGCACGCCGGCAAGCGACATAAGCCCGCCCAGCCTCTTGCGCTGCTCAAAGAGCGTCACGTCATGTCCTCTCAGTGCCGCAACACGTGCCGTCTCCATTCCGGCAGGACCGCCACCGACTACCACTACCTTCTTTTTTACCGTTGCGGGTTTAAGAGTATCATACTCGCCTTCCCTGCCAGCAATAGCGTTCACCGTACACCTCAGAGGCTGCTGATTGACGACCGAGGTCTGCCGGCATTCATTGCAACTGATACACCAGCGTATGTCCCGGATTTCCCCGTTGGCCACCTTCTGCGGCCAGTCAGGGTCCGCAATCAGCCCCCTGCCGATGGCAACGAAATCGGCTTTCCCGTCCTTCAAGACCTGCTCAGCCAATCTCGGGGCATTGAGCCGCCCCGGAAGGATGACGGGAATATCCACTACCTGCTTTATCGGCGCGGCCAGATGCATCCAGACACCCTGCGGGAAGAAGTAGGGCGGGTTGGCTGGCATTCTGCTTCCGGCGGCACCGGCCGAGATGCCTATGCCATCGACTCCTACCTCCTCCATTTTCCGGGCCATGACCTGGGATTCAGCTACCTTTCTGCCGCCTTCGATATATTCGTCGATAGAGTATTTTACGATTATGGGGAAGCCGGGACCGGTCGCTTTCCTCATCTCCGCCA
Source organism: Chloroflexota bacterium (assembly GCA_016190925.1). Classification (GTDB taxonomy): domain Bacteria; phylum Chloroflexota; class Dehalococcoidia; order Dehalococcoidales; family JACPPQ01; genus JACPPQ01. The sequence goes on from JACPPQ010000082.1 coordinate 4,554, forward strand.
CAATATCGAGCAGAAGCCGGAGCCTGTTATCCAGGCTGCCCCCGTATTTATCAGTCCTCTTATTGAAATAGGTCGATAAAAATTGGGCAAGGAGATATCCATAATGAGCGTGCAGCTCAATCAAGTCAAAACCCGCCTCTTTTACATTGCGGGCGGCAGAGGCGCATAATACTGCAATCTGTTCCACTTCCGCCATAGTCAATGCGCGCGGCTTTTTGGTATATCCCAGGGCATAAACTCCGGAAGGCGAGACCGGCTCCGCTTTGGAACCGTGTACCCACGGGCCGTCCATTGCCTGTGCCCCCGCACCCGGTGAAAACTGTATCCCTGCTTTGGCGCCATTCTTATGAATAGCCTCCGCCAGGCGTGCCAGTCCCGGCATGAAACGGGAATCATCGGCCCTCAATGAGTGGCTAAGAGTCTTTATGGGGTCTACAATCGTGGCTACAAAACACGCTTCTACGGTTATCAGCCCCGCCCCGCCCCTGGCCCTTCTCGCGTACCAGTGGATTAGCGTATCGGTCACTTCACTTGATTCTTCAACATGTCCCGTGCCCATCGCCGGAAGCACTATCCGATTCTTCAATTCAAGTCCGCCGATTTTCCCGGGCTTAAACAGGTTCGTGAAGCTCACATCAACCTCCCAAAAACAAATCACTTTCAGGACATACGGCTGCTGTTTTTATAGCCCTGCTCTAACGCTGTGTCAATACGGTAGTAAGTAGTAAATACTGCCCTGTTTGAACGGAACAGGACACTAGCAAAGCATAACAAGCCTTTTTCGCCCTGCGCACAGGTCCGCCAGAGGCGCATGCCACCGGAGTTAAAGGCGGGTGTTACTGGTGAGTGGTAACAATAGGTGTTGGAAATGAACTGGAACCACCAGCGCATGTCGGTTGAGACCCGGGATGCCTGCGTCCTTGCCTCAGACGGCCTGTATTTCACGTCTACGAGAATGGACTTTCCTTCGCTGCATAAAGTCTATCAGCAATAATATCACTAGGCCGCCCCCGAAGGTGAGCACGTTTGGCGCAAGCATACTGGATATTATCGCCACAAGACCAGCGGCAAGCAGCACCGTAGCCGCGCTGTTAAGACCGGTCAGCCAGAACCGGTAAAACATAGCTGCCAACCCAAGAAGTACCAGGGGCAGACCCACCATGATAGTTGTTATTTCCAGCGGCGTGCCTCCCCTCAAGGTAATCGCTGGATTAAAGACTATGATGTAAGGAACGATGAGTGACGCAGCCCCCAGCCTGATAGCATGAAAAGCCGTCTTCATATAGGTAGCGCCGGCCATAGATGACGCTGTTAATGACGCTACTGCCACAGGCGGAGTGATGGCTGAGACTATTGCAAAATAAAACACAAAAAGGTGCGTTGGCAAGACAGGGGCGCCAAGATTCACCAGGCCGGGAACAAGCGTTATTGCTGTGAGGGCATAAGCCGCGGTGGTGGGTACGCCAGTCCCGAGTATCAAGCAGATTAGCATAGTGAGCATCAGAGCGATTATCAGATTACCGCCGCTTATCGCGTCCACTATCAGGGCAAACCTGCCTCCTAATCCTGTGGTGGTTATGGACTGGGCAACCATGCCCAGCGTCGCACAGGCCAACCCGATGCCAGCGCCTATTTGCGCTCCCTCAGTAAAACCTTTGACCAGGCGCCCGGGAGTAGGCCGGGTCTTGCTGCGAAGAACGCATAGTAACAGCAGTACGATAATAGCGTAAAGGGCAGACAGCATTGCAGAGTATCTCATCAGCAAAAGAATGAACATACCGCCGACGGGGACAATAAACACCGGCGCCCCCAGCAGCAACTCCCGCCAGTTGATTGCCTCTTTTGGCGGCCTCAAATTGTACTTGGTAGCAATTATCTGTACGGTCAAGCCAACGCCCAAAAAATAAAAAAAGGCAGGCAGCAGGGCTGCCATCATCACCTCGCCATATGATATGCCCAAAATGGCCGCCATAAGAAAGGCGCCTGCTCCCATGATGGGGGGCATAATCTGTCCCCCGGTGGAAGCGGTAGCTTCAACAGCGCCGGCTATTTCCGGCTTATAACCTATCCTCTTCATCGCCGGGATAGTAAAAGCGCCGGTGATAGCTACATTGGCAACCGCTGAACCGGTGCAGGTCCCAACCAGTGCGCTGGAGAGTACCGCGGTCTGTGCGGGGCCACCCGCCAGCACTCTGCCGAGCAACCTGCCAACATCAATGAAAAAACCGGTGGCGTTCAATGCTCCTAAGAGGGAGCCAAAGACAACGAAAAGGAAAATATAGTTAACTGAAGAGCTAAGGAATAACCCGTATATCCCGGAGAAGCCGACAGAGAGATAAGAGGTGATGAAGCTGAAGGCATATGGCGGGTGAAACAGCGGTCGTGGCAAGTATTGCCCCAGATAGAAGTAAGATATAAAAACGATACCTACTATGGACAGGATAGGACCCCAGGCACGCCGGGTAGCTTCCAGGACTATGGCCATCAGCACCAGGCCTACGACCATATCGAATGGTTCGGGGAAGCCCACACTTCTTTCGAGTCGCTCGTAGTTGACCGTTATGTAGACCGTAGCTGCTACCCCCAACAGCAAAAGTAATGCGCTGAAGATGACGCGGGGTAGCCACAATCGCCCTTTTTTGGCTAACAGACCCCTGATGCTGGACAAAAACATCATGACTAAGGCAAAGAAGAGCTGTGTATTCTGCTGCCCGTAGTCAGTCTGAATGATAACCCGGGTTGATACCAGGTGGTAAAGCACCATGGCTACCCCGAATACGGCTATCGCCACATCCAGGGCTTTGTTGGACTTCTCTCCCGCTCGAACAAACGCCATCCGGTTACACCTTTCCTCGCTACGCGTCTACCTGGCGGTCTTCATTATAATGTCAAGCAAGCCCGAACGTAAAATCGAGCTTGCTTGACTTTTCCATGACGAATTCCAAGAAATCAACTTTGTGATTTGCCGTTTATTCCACCCCGATTTTGACTCCGGCTTCTTCCAGGGCCTTTATGGCTCCGGGATGGAACTCGCTCTTCTTACCGACCATCCCCAGGGTATCCTTTGTCAAGGTGGCGATGGCTCCGTAAGTCTTACGAACATCCTCAATATTGGCAATGAGGAACTTTACGTACTCGTAGACTACATCATCCGGCATATCAGTCGTTGCTGCCATGGTATTGGTCAGACCCGTTACCTCCAGCGGCGCAGTCTGGTATTTATAGGTATTAGCCGGGAGCACCTTCGTGAAGGGATACGGGTATCCGGTCTCCTTCTTTAGATTATCGATATCTGCTTTAGTTACGGAAAGGTGGTAAACCGTCTTACCCGCGTTGAGCATCTCCTGGTAGTTAGGCGGTGGCACCATCGACTTGGGGTCGGCCGGGTTGCCTATGGTTATGCCGAAAATAGCATCGACCAGGCCGTCAAGAAGATAGGTTGTGGTCTTGTCCTGCCCAACATATTCAGGTTTGATATCTTTTACGCCAGCACCTTTGGATAGCAGATTAAACAGGGGCTCGCCCAATGTTGCTCCCTTCGCGGAGAACCCCACTTTTTTCCCGGCCAAATCCTGAAGGGACTTGATTTTGGGGTCAAGAGTAACAAACCACAGGAATGAGGCATACAAGCCGGATACGTACCTTATCTTGCTGAGGTCATATTTCGTGGGGGCGAATATTCCCAGGCCGGCCTCTGCCGGATACCTGGTAATGTCAGCCATACCAAAGAAGGTTTTCGGCGCCGCCGCCGGAGTAGTGAGTATGTATTTCAAGTTGTACTCGTAGCCGGGGGTCTCCTGAACAGAACCCCTCAGCCAGGGATGTTTCTGCGCCAGCAATTTCTCCATGCCCGCGTGAATTGTGTAGTGCCCACTGGCAAAGGCAGCCGTCATTAAAGTGGTCTCATAAAGGGGACGGGCAGTGGGCTTTGGAGCCGGAGTTGTAGGCGCCGGTTTGGGGGCCGGCGTCGTAGCGGGCTGCTGGCAGCCAAGCGCACCGGCAAGCAAGGCAAGGACAATAACAGAACCGAGAGCAATTGACATTCGTTTGGTCTTCATCGCATCCTCCTTTTCTAATTTCATGGGCAAAACAGAGAATATTATACCACTATTGGCAATATTTGCAAGTTTTTGTGCCACCAGGGTAGTGCTGAATAAAATAATTCCACTCCATAGGTGCGGATGACGCAAAAACACCCTCTGACACTTTAACAGATGCTGGTCAGACCGATACGGGGTTTCCCAAGAAGAAATGGCTACCAATCTGATTATGTAGCTACGTGACAACCGTCCCGGACTTTATCACAAATACAGGTATCAACCTTGAATTGCCTTCGAGAGTGCCCCCATGGGAATCACCGAATACATGCTTGGCTTCGACCAAGTCCAGGACCGTTATATCGGCCTGCCTCCCGACTTTAAGGCTGCCATGCCGGTCCGCAATGTTGAGTGCTAGCGCCGGATTAAGAGTAGTCATTTTCACCACTTGCTCAACAGTTAATCCCAACGCCATCAGTTTCGACATGGTTTCACATATTCCAAACACCGGGCCATAGGCGTGCTGTCCGGAAAAATCGGAGGAAATAATATCAGGGATAAAGCCCTCCGAAATACCGTGGCGCGCCGTTTCAAAGTGGACGTTGAACATTCCGTGGCTGATGTCAAAAAACACTCCCCTATCCCTGGCAGCTTTCAACTCCTTGCTGATAGGCTTGCCCGGTTCGATTACTCGTCCAGGCTGACCAGTGTAAATATGAGTCAGGGTGTCTCCTTTTTCAAGAAGGTTCAAAATCTGGGGAGCTATCTTATCTGAAACATCACCCCACATAGCCCCAACATGGACCACAAGGGGCAATTTGACATCGGTCGCTATTTTCTTGGCCACTTCAACGGGTTTAATGCCATCGCTTTCCAGAAGCGGACCAAAAGCACGTATTTTTATCCCTAAAACAATATCCCGGTTTTCCTCCGCTTGTCTCCGGGTAAAGTCAACATCAATGTCATTCCAATTGCTAATCTCAAAACGGTTGGTCTTGGCGTCTGCTCTTCCAAATATAATACCGGGGAACTGGCCAAAATCGCTCACGTGCCTGCCATAAGGGGCCATAACCGGGTAAGCCAGGCCTGTTAGTGCGACATTCAGCAGGCAGTAAGTATTGGACCTTGCAGTCTCTACCACAGTCTTACGGAAGACATACAGCGTAATCGGGCCCACAGTGCCGGCATCAACAACCGTAGTCGCTCCCCTGTGGACTCCCGCGCCGTCCGGGGTTGCCTTGCCCGGCAACAGGGTATGGAAGCAATGCACGTGGTCATCGATTAGTCCGGGCGCAACTATTTTACCGGGAACATTTACTATACGCTTTGCCTGGGAGGCCTCTATTTTTGGGGCCAGCGCTGCTATTTTATTCCCGGTCAATGCCACATCCATGACACCATTAATATCCTGGCTGGGGTCAATTACCCTGCCATTCTTGAGAAGCAAATCATACATAAATACTCCTTAAGCTCTATATGAGACTTTCGAAGTCCTACAACGTTTTTTTAGTCCAGTCCGACTTTGATTCCAGCCTCCTCGAGGGCTTTTATTGCGCCAGGATGGTACTGGCCCTTCCGACCGGCCATGCCAAGAGTTGACTTGGTTAATGTGGCAAGGGAACCATGAGTTTTTCGGACGTCATCAAGATTGTTGAGGATGAATTTCACGTACTCATAGACTACCTCATCGGGCAACTCGCTGGATGCCCCTAAAGTGTTGACACTGCCTGCTACCTCCAGCGGCTCGGTCTGGTATTTGTAGGTATTGGCTGGTATCAGCTGCGTGAAGGGAAACGGATACCCATGCTCCTTGCGCAGCTTCTCAACAGATTGTTTCGGTAAGGGAATGTAATAAATTGTCCTCCCTGAATTGAACATTTCTATATAGTTAGGAGGCGGTTGCATTGTCTTGGGGTCGCCGGGGTCACCTATTACCAGACCCATAGCTGCATCAACCAGGCCATCAAGCAGGTAGGTTGGCGCTTTGTCCTGACCAACGTACTCCGCTTTGATGTCTTTTACACCGCCGCCAATGGAAACCAACCAGTAGAGTGGCTCGCCATTGGTTGCCCCTTTGGCTGCAAAAGCCACCTTCTTTCCGGACAAATCCTGGAGGGTCTTGATTTTAGGGTCGAGTGTGTTGAACCAGTAGATGGAGGCATAAAGAGCCATTATGTATTTTATGCCGCCGGTATCGTATTTTGTCGGGCTAAATATGCTCAGGCCATTTTCCGCCGTATACCTGCTACCTTCGGCCATAGCAAAAATGGATTTGGCCCTCGCCCCAGGGTTGGTCATCACGTATTTCAAATTATACTCGTAACCTGGCGTCTCTTGGTTATACGCCCTCAGCCACGGATGCTTTTGCGTCAGCAAGCGTTCTATACCCTGGGAAATAGTGTAGAACCCTGAGGCAAAGGCAGCACTCATAGATGTCAGTTCATATGGAGGATGGGCCGTGGCAGTTGGTGACGGCTTTGGAGCCGGAGTTGGACTCGGCGCCGCCGGTGTGGTTGGTGACGGCTTCGGAGCCGGAGTTGCAGGCGCCGGTTTGGGGGCCGGTGCCGGGGCCGGCGTCGTAGCGGGCTGCTGGCAGCCAAGCGCACCGGCAAGCAAGGCAAGGACAATAACAGAACCGAGAGCAATTGACATTCGTTTGGTCTTCATCGTATCCTCCTTTTCTAATTTCATGGGCAAAACTGGGAGTATTATACCATTATTGGCAATATTTGCAAGTTTTAGTGTAAGAGAACTATACCACAACTATCAAGGCTATCGGCAAGTACAATATCATTCGAAGCAATGATAGTTGTGACCCAATTCGAACGTTTGACAGGTACACAAAAGCCAGTATAGAATTGTCAGACGAACTCTCGGTAGAAGTGTAACAAAGCTTTTAATCTGACCGAGTCTGCCCTGTTGAACGGCAAAGGAGGCAAAGAGTGAGGCTGTCAGCCGAAGAAGAGCGCATGCTGGCGGGCAAAGAAGGCCCGGGAATCCAGAGAGCGATGGAACTGCTGGTGGCGGTGGGAGAAGCCTATGACGCGGAAGTCATGATAGGCGTGGCATTTGCTCACCTCCTGGGGACCGGAATGGCGCACTATCCTATGGGGCAATTCGGGGTGTGGTCCCGGGAGCTCGAGGAGGAGTCGGTAGAGGGAGCAAAACAGTTCAAAGTGCCGACCACGATAAATCCCACCTTCCTCGACCTCCGACTTGCGGAGAGGTTGGGATACCCGCAGCCCTACTTCGATGAGGTAAAGGCTTCAATGGCGCACGGAGAAAAGCTATACGGTCGGTTGGGCGTTATCCCGGCCTTTACCTGCAGCCCATCCCTCATCCATCCTCTGAGAAAGGGTGAGCATATCGGCGCCGCGGAATCATCCGTAGTGCAGTTCTATAACACCGTCTTCGGGGCCATGGGCAACAGGGAATCCGGCCCGACAGCCCTCGCATCCGCTCTAACCGGCCGGACGCCATTCCACGGCATGCACCTGCCAGAGAACCGCTATGGGCAAATCCTGGTTGAACTGGAGAAGGGAATCGACCCTCGGGAATTCACCAATTCCGACTATTCCGCTTTCAGCTACTATGTCGGCGGTTTGGTCGTGGACAAGATACCGGTATTCGCGGGGTTGCCAAGCAATATGACAATGTTGCAGCTCAAATACCTCTGCATCAGCCTGGCGGTATCCGGCGGACTGCCAATGATACACGTGCTCGGTGTCACACCAGAGTCCCCGACCCTCGAAGCTGCCTTCGGAGGACGTAAACCTGTTTCCAGGATAACGGTGACCAGGAAAAATATTGCCGACACCTACAAAGAACTCTGCGCGGCAAAGGGAGATAAAGTCCAGCTTGTGGTCTTCGGCTGTCCTCATGCCTCGCTGCCGGAGATACAGGATATCGCGCGGTTGCTCCAAGGCAAGCGTATTCATAAAGACGTCACCCTGATAGTCTGCGCCTCCAGGCCGCTCGTGTTCCTGGCAAAGGAGATGGGACTGGTAGATATTATCGAAAAAGCAGGGGGGCTCGTTGTGCCCGATATGTGTACCGCATGTCCCTTCCTGCGAAGACAAGTTCCAAAGGGATTCAAAGTAGAGCCGGTCGCCACCGACTCGACCAAGTCCGCACATTACCTGAAGTATGCCGGAGTGCCGACCTGGTTTGGCAGCACACAGAAGTGCGTAGACGCGGCAATCGCAGGCAAATGGGAGGCTGACTAGAATGCAAGAGATTATTCTCAGAGGCAAAGGGGCGGTCAAAGGAATAGCAGAGGGTGAAGCCCTGGTAGCAAAAGAGCCGATGGGATTCTGGTCTGACATAGATGTGTACGACGGCACTATCATCAACCAGAAATCGCCCTCGATGGGCAAAAGCATCGCCGGAAAGATATTCGTATTTCCGACAGCAAGAGGTTCGACAGCCGAGGCCTACGCCGTTTACCTGCTTAAGAGGGGAGGAAGCGGCCCGAAGGCCCTTATAAATGTCTCGGCAAATCCGACAACGGTGGCAGGAGCGGTCATATCACAGACCCCCATGGTCTACAAGCTGGACAAGAACCCCCTGGATGTAATAGAGACCGGCGACCATGTGCGGGTGGATGGCACCACAGGTGAAGTGATAGTTACGAAGAAGAAGTGAGCGTTTGAGCCTGACAGCATTCAACTGGAACGAGAAGGAGGATAACCACAATGGCGATAAAAACAAAAGAGCTTACAGCAATGCAGGCAATTACAAACTATGTTGGCAATTTGAAATATGAGGCGCTGCCCGAACAAACAGTAGAGATAACCAAGAGGAGTATCCTGGATACCCTGGCATGTGCCATTGCCGGCAGCTCCTTTTTCGGTGGCGAGCAACTGGTAAACCTTGCGCGGCGCTGGGGAGGGAGTGAGCAGGCCACAATGCTGGTTTTCGGAGGGAGAGCACCGGCTCCCTGGGCAGCCCTGGCTAACTGCACCATGGCGAGAGCATTGGATATGGATGACACTATCGAAACGGCCTTTGTGCATCCGAACGCAGCTATTATTCCGACCTCCTTCGTTATTGCCGAATATTGCAAAGCTGTCAAAAACAGGGCAGTCAACGGGAAGGAATTCCTGGTAGCCTGTACCATAGGCACAGACATGATTTGCAGAATCCGCCAGGCGGGAAAGGATGGGCTGATGAAAGGCGGATGGGTTAGCGAGACCTTTGCGCCAATCCCGGAGGCGGCAATCGGCGCGCGAATGCTCGGTTTTGACGAAGAAAAAATGATGAATGCCATAGGCATCGCCTATTCCCAGTGCGCAGGCAGCATCACTGCCGTGGTGGAAGGCGCGTTGACAGTCAGATTGCAGCAGGGTCTGAGCGGCAAAGCTGGAGTTATGGCCGTGGTCCTGGCCGATGAAGGTTTCAGCAGTGGCAGAGATATTTTTGAAGGCAAATACGGACTGTACAATGTTTATGCCCGCGGTGAATATGACCGTGAAATATTGCTGGGAGAGCTGGGCAAAAGGTTCAGAAGCAATGAAGTAAGCGTCAAGCCTTATCCAACCTGTAAATTTACACACGGCGCCATCTATAATACCCTGCAGCTGGTTGAAAAGCATAATATCAAGCCCTCCGACGTAGCGAAGGTCACAGTTACAACCTGCACCTATTTCAATAATCTGCTGGGCGGAGAGGACAAGGTAGCCCCGCAAAGGATGCCGCAGGCCCAGTTCAGCCTGTACTACACTGTCGCTTCGGCTATAGTGCGCAGAGAGATGTTCATCGGGGAGCTAACCGATAATGCCTTACGGGAAAAGTCCGTGCTGGACATGGCTAAGAAGGTGCGGGTGGTGGTCGACCCCGGGAAAGATAAGATGGCAGGCACGCCCCCTACGGATGTCGAGATTGTGACCAGGGACGGCAAGAGCTATAAGAGCGGGCTGGAGTTTGTGCCGGGACACCCTAACAACCCGATGTCTCTGGATGACGTTATCAAGAAATTTAAGAAATGCCTCAAATTCTCCGCCAGGCCATTGTCAGAAAAGAAAGTCGACCAGGCCATCAGCATGATACTCGATATGGACAAACTAGACGACGTGACGCCAATAGTGCAACTGCTGGCATGAGCCTGCTACAGCCTGACTTCATTAGCTAATGTGAGAGCACAAAAGCCGAAGGTAAGATTATCCGACTATGGTAATTCTTGCCCGACAGGTTTCCCAAGCTTTCTTATTTTTCAAAAACCCATGAGTTTGTGAATATATTCAAGCTAACCTCCTCTCCCCTTATCGGGGGAGAGGGAAAAGATGTGATATTTTACTTTCACAAGCTCCATGCCTGAAAGTGGCAACTTTCGCTATGATTTCCGCATAAAAGAGTGACCGGAGAGCACCGATATGTTTGAAGAAACAGTCGAACTGAGAGGACATATCATCGACTCTTTGCTGCTGCCCAAAGTGCTGGACCAAATCCTCATGCGCGGGGCCGTTTTCGAAATAGAGCAAATCGATATCGGCGTACGCCGTTCAGACCCCAGCTGCGCCCGCATTCGCATCAAGTCTGAAAGCAAGGACGTCTTGGAGGAATTACTGGCCGATATCAAGGTACATGGCGCAGAAGCTGTTGAGAGCGGGGATGTCCATCTTGTGCCGGCAGATATTGAGGGGGCTTTCCCTGAGGATTTTTATGCCACCACCAATCTGCGCACGCTGGTCCGTTTTGAGGGAGAGTGGCTCGAAGTTGAAAATCACGAGATGGACCGCGGGATAGTTGTCGATATAGCAACCAAAAAAGCGCTATGCACGCCCATGCATCGCATTCGCAAGGGTGATATGGTGGTTGTGGGACATCGAGGAGTCCGTGTTATACCCCTGGAACGACAGACGCGGGGACAGCTCTTCCAGTTTATGGGAAGCGATATTTCACCGGAGAAGCCCAAGCTTGCTCTGGTCCGAGAGCTTGCCCGCGAATTGTCAAAGAGCAAAACGGAGGGGGAAAAAGTAATTTTTGTCGGAGGACCAGCGATAATCCATACCGGAGCAGGCGGATACGTGGCGTACCTGGTCAACGAAGGGTTCGTTAACGTGTTGCTCTGCGGCAACGGCCTGGCCGTGCATGATATCGAAAATGCTCTCTATGGCACATCTCTAGGCGTCAGGTTGAAAGACGGAACCCTGGTCAAAGGCGGCCATCGCAACCACCTGCGGGCTATCAACACCATACGACGAGCTGGCGGCATAAAAACGGCAGTTGAAACCGGTCTGCTTACCCATGGAATTATGCATGCCTGCGTTTCGAAACAGGTCCCTTTTATCCTTGCCGGGTCTATACGCGATGATGGCCCGCTTCCGGAAGTGATTACCGATGTAGTTAAAGCCACTGATATTATGAGGCAGCACGTCCGGGGTGCCCATCTCGCCTTGATGGTGGCATCTACCTTGCACTCGGTAGCCGTCGGCAACATCCTTCCGGCGGAAACGCGCACCGTGGTGGTAGATATCAACCAGTCTTCATTGACAAAACTCATGGACCGCGGCAGTTTTCAAACAATCGGCATCGTTTCAGACGCCGGTCTGTTTCTCAGGGAACTGGTGGAAGTCCTGCAGCGGGAATGTGTTTAACCATGAGCGTTTTTCTGATGTGCCCGCCTGACTATTTTGGAATAGAATACGAGATAAATGCCTGGATGCGGCTAAGCAACCAATCGGACCTTGTTCATGCCCGAGCCCAGTGGCAGAAACTCTACCGGATATTAACTGAGGAACTCGGCGCTAAAGTAGAACTCATGAAACCGGAAAAGGGACTGCCTGACCTTGTTTTTACCGCAAACGCCGGCTATGTCGAAGGTGACCTTTTTGTTAGCAGCGCATTCAAGTATAAAGAACGCCAGGGAGAAACACCTTTTTTCGACGCGTGGTTCCAGTCCCACGGCTACCGCGTTTTGAACCTCGGCCCGGACTGTGTTTTTGAAGGAATGGGCGATGCATTACCTTTTCGGGATACCGTCTTTGCCGCGTACCGTCACCGCTCGGAGGTCTGCTCACACAAGACTCTTGGAGAAATCCTGAACCGGCGTGTAATTTCGCTGGAACTGGTCAACCCGAAGTTCTATCACCTGGACACCTGCTTCTGTCCCCTGGGCAATGACTCTGCTCTGTTTTTTCCTCCGGCGTTCGATGATTACGCAAGGAGGGTATTAAAGGAAAGCATCCCGGATTTAATCGCGGTCAGCGATTCGTCTGCACACCGTTTTGCCTGCAATGCAATAGTTGTGGATAAGACTGTAGTGACAAACAGCGGATGCAACGACTTTGAAACGGCTCTTTCAGAACGAGGATACAAGCTAAGGATGACCGAGCTGGGTGAGTTCATGAAGTCCGGGGGCAGCGCCAGGTGTTTGACACTGAGATTGGAATGATGCAAAAATTGGCTGTGTTCGATAATCGTTTGCTATAATACAGTTGTGAAAAAGCGAATCGCCGTACTCGGCTCGACAGGTTCTATCGGCCAGCAGACCCTCGATGTAGTGCGCTCCTTTCCCGATGAGTTCAGCATCGTTGCGCTGGCGGCGGGACAAAACACCGACCTGCTATCCAGGCAAATCGCCGAGTTCAAACCGGCATTCGTCTACTGCCAGAACGGGAAGGACCTTCTTCCAGACACCGGCTATAAGCTCCTGCCGATGGAGGAAATTGCCTGTCATTCGCAAGTTGATATCGTCCTTGCCGCCACATCAGGAAAAGCCGGGCTAAGTGCGGTGATGTCCGCCGTAACTGCCGGCAAAACGATAGCCCTCGCTAACAAAGAATCACTGGTGATGACCGGCGAAATAATCACCAGGGTGGCGAGCAAGACGCGTGCCCGCATCCTGCCTGTTGACAGCGAGCACAGCGCAATATGGCAATGCCTGAACGGCGAGAGGCAGGAACCATCCCGCATTATCCTGACTGCATCCGGCGGACCCTTCCATAATTTCTCTGCGGGGCAACTGAGCCGTGTAACGCCGGAGCAAGCCCTGAAGCACCCCTCGTGGCAGATGGGAAAGAAAATAACCATCGACTCGGCTACCCTGATGAACAAAGGGCTTGAGGTAATTGAAGCCCACTGGCTTTTCGAAGCGCCCTTTGATAACATTAATGTATTAATCCACCCCCAGAGCATAATACATTCTATGGTGGAGTTCGTCGACGGCTCAATCAAGGCGCAAATGAGCTGTCCGGACATGCGCCTGCCCATCCAGTATGCGCTGTCCTATCCCAACCGCTTGCCCAACCCCCAACTACACCGGATAGAATGGAATCGAATCGATAAGCTCACGTTCGAACAGCCCGACTTCGACACCTTCCCCTGCCTGAAGCTGGCTATTGAAGCGGGAAGGAAGGGCGGCACCTATCCCGCAGTGCTCTGTGCTGCCGATGAAGAGGCAGTGGAGATGTTCCTGTCGGGTCGTATCAAATTCAATAACATCGCCGATTGCGTGGAACGGGCGCTGGAGCAGCATCAGGCTATAGCCCACCCCGGCATGGAAGACGTGATGGAGAGCGATGAGCGAGGAAGGCAGAGTGTGAGAGAATTCGTGAGGGAGAGTCAATGTTAGTCTCAATCGTATCGTTTCTTATCATCCTGCTGGTGATTGTCCTGGCGCATGAGCTTGGGCATTTTATTACCGCCAAGGCATCCGGTGTAAAGGTGGAAGAGTTCGGCATCGGCTTCCCCCCTCGCATCTTCGGAATAAAACGCGGCGAAACGATGTACTCCCTTAATGCCATTCCGCTTGGCGGGTTCACCAAGATGGCCGGGGAAGAAGACCCTGGGGTTGCGAGGAGCCTGGCAAGCAAAAGCAAAGGTATCAGGTTCATGGTGCTGGTTGCCGGCTCGGCGATGAACCTCCTCCTGCCGCTCGTGCTTTTCTCAATATCCTTCATGCTCCCCCACGACACGGTAACCGAACCCGTCGTGGTAAAAGACGTGGCCGCAGACTCTCCGGCAGCCAGCGCAGGCATTAGACCCGGAGACACCATAATCAGCATTAACGGGCAGACTATTGATAACGTAAACGACCTTCACCGCTACATCCAGATGAACCTGGGTAATGAAGTTAGCATGCTGGTGAAGCGCAGTGATTCGACCACAGATAAAATCGATGTGCTGACCAGGTGGAAACCGCCGCCCGGACAGGGAGCAACCGGAATTCAAATCGATATCCAGTCGGCCATTGCCGGCCAGAAGGTTGTCACCAGGAGCGAACCCTTCTGGAGGGCGATACCGCAGGGAGCAATCGCGGGTATTGATACTTTCGTATTATTCAAGAACGAGATAATCAGGATGTTCATCGGGACAGCATCCGTTCAACTGACAGGCCCGATAGGCATAGCCCAGCTTACCGGGGAGATGGCCAAGGCCGGCATCAGCCCTCTCCTGGAGTTTGCCGCATTTCTAAGTATAAACCTGGGGATAATCAACCTCTTTCCCATACCCGCGCTGGATGGGGGCAGGATTGCCTTTGTACTATTGGAGTGGGTGCGGCGGGGCAAGCGCATCCCGCCAAAAGTCGAAGGGATGATGCACCTCATTGGCTTCGCCCTGCTGATAGCGGCCATGCTGGCAATTACCTACCGTGACATCCTCCGCATTGTTGGAGGAGAGAGCCTGCTGCCGTAACAGCCCGCCCTTTACAGTAGGGTGAGTGGAGCGCAGCGAAACCCACCAATTACCATTCTAAAGTTACGACAAAAGTCTCTTGACACAATAGAACATTAGTGCTATTATGTTTTGGCGGGAAACGAATCAAGGCTAGACAAATATAAATATTCGTTTTTAGAGTTATGTAAAGTGGAAGCTAA
>JACPPQ010000013.1 GCA_016190925.1 Chloroflexota bacterium
CCCCCCAATTGTTAAGCTCTTATTAAGAACCTTGTTAAATAAAGATTATTTCTGGCTCCAACTTCTGGCTCCTTCCTTCTGACTCCATAAACTCAACGTTCAGCTTGACAGCCCACATGCTATTTCCATTATAATTAGGCTATTGTGTTGGCGCATGGATAGGGCATAATGCTGATAAACGTTGCTCAGCAGCTCAAAGGCCCCATAGGCTCGGTAAGAAGCTATGATGTCGATGAGGTTGTTGAGGTTCCTGATTTCGGTAACATTCTGGTCCGGGGAAAGGTAGAGCTGCTGCGCACTCACCGGGGCATCCTGGCACAAGGAAAGCTCCAGGCCGAGATTGAACTCTCCTGCAGTCGCTGTTTAACCCCTTTCAAGTGTCCCATGACCTTGAACATCGAAGATGAGTTCCTTCCCACGATAGACATTGTCACCGGAGCTTCGCTCGAAGTGCCCGAGGACGGCAACTTCTTCACCATCGACGAGCGCCACACCCTCGATTTGACAGAAGCGGTACGCCAGTATATAGTGATGACTGTTCCCATGAAGCCGCTTTGCCGCAAGGACTGTGCCGGACTATGTGTCGAGTGCGGCCAAAATCTTAACCTCGGGACTTGCTGCTGTAAAGCGCGGGAGCTAAAACCCGGTGCGGCCTGAGCCACGCACCGAGTAATCTAATAATTGAAATCAGTATTGTGTCTCAGAAGTTCATTGAATAATTCCTCTCCCTTGAGGGGAGAGGCCAGGTGAGGGTGACAGATTCGATTTTACCCCTCACTTTCATCTCCCCCCAGGGGGAGAGAAAATATTTATTCAGGTTATTTCTGGGACGGGATACTAGTAGAAAGGAAAAAGATAATTATGGTACCTCTACCAAAGCGAAAATATCCCAAGGCACGCCAGGGCGAGCGGCGGTCGCACCTTGCTCGCACCGTTCCGCCTGTGGTCCTTTGTTCACAGTGCCACAGTCCCAAAATGCCGCATCACGTGTGCCCCACCTGTGGCACCTATGATGGGCGAGAAGTGGTCGAAATCAAAGCCCCTAAAGAGAAGAAAACGAGCTAAGCAGGAGGGTCCATCGTTATGCTCAAGACTGCTATTTGTGACCTTTTTGGCATCGAACATCCCATCATCCAGGGAGGCATGGCTCATGTCGCCACGGCCGAGCTTGCCTCTGCCGTTTCCAACGCCGGTGGCCTGGGACTCATCGGCTCCGGCAACGCGCCGCCCGATTGGGTGAGAGAGCAGATACGGCGGACCAAGGAGATGACCAATAAACCCTTTGGTGTAAACGTCATCATGATATCGCCCTACACCAAAGAGGTCTTCGAAGTCGTCCTGGAAGAAAAGGTTGCGGTGCTGACAGTCGGCGCCGGGAACCCGGGGACCTATGTGCCGCGCTTCAAAGAGGCGGGCATAAAAGTGATGCCGGTGGTTGCCAGCGTGGCCCTTGCCAGGCGATTGGAACGCTCCGGTGCGGATGCCATCGTCGCCGAGGGCATGGAGTCAGGTGGAGAAGTGGGAGAGTGTACCACACTGCCGCTGGTCCCCCAGGTGATAGACGCCGTAAAGGTTCCCGTGGTGGCCGCCGGCGGCATTGGTGACGGTCGCGGACTTGCCGCGATGCTGGCCCTGGGAGCCCAGGGCGTGCAGATTGGCACACGCCTGGTCTGCAGCACCGAATGCATCGCCCACCAAAAGTACAAAGAGGAAATCGTCAGGGCATCCGACCGCTCGACAGTGCTAACGGGACAAAGCACCGGCTATACCATGCGCTCTCTGAAAAATAGAATGACGCGCCAGTTCCAGGAACTGGAGAAAACCTGCACTTCCGTGGAGGAAGTCAGGGCCTTCGGCATGGGCAGGGTGCGCCTGGGACTTATCGAGGGCGATATCGAGAACGGCACACTCCTGGCGGGACAGATTGCAGGTATGATTAATGGTATCAAGCCGGTCAAAACCATCATCGAAGACATGGTCAGGGATGCCGAGGCAATCATCGGTGGCCTGAAAAAGTACGTTAAAGAGGGCTAGCCTGTGGCAGATACAGCAAAGGTAGCCTATGTCTTTCCCGGCCAGGGTTCCCAGTATGTCGGGATGGGACGTGACCTGTACGATAGCTTTGAGACAGCCAGGTCGGTCTTTGAGCAGGCCGATGAAGCGCTGGAGTTTCCGCTTTCCCACGTGTGTTTCGAAGGGCCGGAAGAAGAGTTAAAGCAAACAATCAATGCTCAGCCCGCCCTGGCCTGTGTTAGCTTTGCCTGCCTGAAGGTTGCGCAAGAAGTAACCAATGGCACACTGCCCTCTCCCGGCTTTGTCGCCGGCCACAGCCTGGGCGAATACACAGCCCTGGCTGCCGCCGGGGTTCTGGACTTTCCCTCCACAGTGAAACTGGCGAGAGAGAGGGGACGCCTGATGTGGGAGGCGGGACTTACCACTCCCGGGGGCATGGTGGCGATAATCGGGCTTGACGAAGAGAAGCTTGCCGAGGTCTGTGCGGATACCAATACCTGGATTGCCAACATCAACTGCCCCGGACAACTGGTGCTCAGCGGAGCAAGGGAGAACCTGCCCAGAGCGGCAGACCTGGCCAAGGCCAGGGGAGCGGCCCGCGCCATCCCACTGCAGGTGAGCGGGGCTTTTCATACGCCGCTGATGAAACCGGCAGTAGACGGCATGGCCGAGATAATGGCTACCCTTGCATTCAGCAAGCCTTCAGTCCCCATTGTTGCCAACACCAGCGCACAGCCGCTGACCTCCGCCGAACTGATTAAAGAAGAGCTTCTGAGGCAACTGTGCAACGCCGTCCAGTGGCAACGTTCAGTGGAGTTCATGGCAAACAACGGCGTGACTACCTTCCTGGAGATAGGTCCCGGGAAGGTGCTTGCCGGCCTTATCAAGCGGATAAGCCGGAGCGCCGACGTCATCAATTTAGGCGATGTTCAAAGCATCAGGGCTCTGGTGCCGAAGGACTGAAAATATGGGCAGTGAGAGAAGGAAGGCGAGAGCGCTCGCCCTTCAGGCGCTGTATGAAATCGATTCCGTAGGACATAAAGCCGAGGACGTGACAGCGCACCTTCTGGCAGATTTGCCATTATCGGAAGAAAATGCCTCTTTTGCAAAGGTACTGATAACGGGTGTGACCGGCAACCGTGAGAAAATCGACGAGAAAATCAGGAGTTTCGCGCCGGCATGGCCCATATCCCAGCTATCGGTGGTGGACCGAAACATCCTGAGGCTTGCAATATTTGAAATCTTATTTGATAATAAAGTACCAGTAAAGGTAGCCATAAATGAAGCCGTTGAACTGGCAAAGAGGTTCGGCAGTGATAGCTCTGCCAGGTTTGTTAACGGGGTTCTCGGCTCGGTCAGTGCAACAGCAAGTAGATAACACATTAAGACATGTTAAAGGGGGTAAAAAGTGGCAACCGTTTATGAACGACTTAAAAAGCTGGTCGTGGAGCAGTTGGGTGTAGAGGTGGAGGAAGTGGTGCCCACCGCCAGCTTCGTTGACGATTTAGGCGCAGATTCTCTCGACCTGGTTGAACTGATAATGTCCCTGGAGGAGACCTTCAGCACTCCCGCCAAGAAAATCGAGATACCCGATGAAGATGCCGACAAAATAGTTACCGTCCAGGACGCGGTCGATTATTTGAAAGACCTCGGAGTGGAGGAGTAGTGTCCTGAGTTATAAGACCATTACATAATTTGTCATTGCGAGTCCGCCCGCCTCTGGCGGGACGAAGCAATCCGTATGGTTGACCGAGTACGTTCTTTCTTTGTTAAAGCAAAAC
>JACPPQ010000089.1 GCA_016190925.1 Chloroflexota bacterium
CATCTACATTTACTGTCATTCTCCGCGTAGGCGGAGAATCCAGCTATCGGCTTCATGGATTCCCCGTCCGCCTGAGGCGGAGGAATGACAGAGGGAAACTGTGCTAATTTCATGACTAAGCTAAGTATTTCTTCCAGTAGACCTCAATAGTGATGGCCACCTATTAGCCTGACACTACACCAGACCCATAAACCGCGAGTATTGCTTTATGGAGGTATTTAGGGTATTATTTACATAGAAACAGTGTAGTTTTCCAAATAATTGCAGGGTGTTTGTTGGCATCTATGCTTCCCAGGACTTCCATCGACCGAAAATTCTGAACCGGGAGGTGCAGTTTGGGAAAGTTGCCGAGATGCGCCGCAGTGGCAGCGACAATGGCTTCCCTTTTAGCATCCGCAATGCTTCCATCGCTTATTGAAGCCGACGGCGCTCCGCCTGTTCCACACGGCATTTCCGGCATGGACAAATGCCTGGCCTGCCATGGGACGCAGACGCTCAATACGTTGCCAGCCAACCATACCGGTTTCTCAAACGATATATGCCTTGGCTGCCACACATCCACTACTGTTGCCTCAAAACCCGCGACCACGCCGCCGGCGGCTCCGCCTGTGACACCGTCGCAGGTTGATAACTGCCTGAGCTGCCACGGACAGCCCGGCCTCAGCATGACCTTCACCAATGGGGAAAAACTTTCCCTTTATGTTGAGCCACAGGTGTTTACCGCTTCAATCCACGGAGAGAAGCTGGTATGCATGGACTGCCATAACTCAATCGTGGCATACCCGCACCCGAAGGTTGAGATTTCCAGTCTGCGGGGGTACAGGGTCGGACAGTACGAGGTGTGCAAGAAGTGCCACTTCGTCAATTACACCAAGACCCTGGACAGTATCCACTACGCTCTACTGTCGAAGGGGGACGCAAACGCTCCCCTCTGCACAGACTGCCACGGAGCACACGCCGTCACCTCGCCGGCCAAGCCCAGGTCTACCATATCCCAGACCTGTTCCAGATGTCATGAAAATATGTTTACCCAGTATGCAACCAGCATTCACGGGAAGGCTCTGATAGAACAAGACAACTATGATGTGCCGGTTTGCACCGATTGCCACAGCTCGCACACCATCGAAGACCCGCGCACCGCGGCCTTCCGACTTGGCTCAGTCGAGCTTTGCAGTAGCTGCCATAGCAATGAGAAGCTGATGCAAAAATACGATATCTCACCGAATGTGGTAAAAAGCTACCTCGAAGATTTCCACGGCAGGACAGTAGCGCTGGTAGACCGGCAGAACAAGGATATATGGGTGCGGGAAGCAGTTTGCACTGATTGCCACGGCGTACATGATATTCAGAAGGTGGACAGCCCGAACTCACCGGTGCTGAAAACCAACATCGCTGCCACCTGCGGCAAATGCCATGAGGGAGCAACACCTAACTTTCCTGCGGCCTGGCTTTCCCATTACGAGCCCAGCCCTACCAGGAATACGCTGGTATATGCAGTCAGGTGGCTATACCGCATATTCATCCCCTTTATGCTCGTGGGGCTTTCGGTTCACCTGCTACTCGATTTCTGGAGGACGATAACCAACAGGTAGAGAGAGGTCAGATGGATATAACAATAGAATCCGAAAAGGCAACGTCTATCGCCAGGAACAAGGTTGATGACATCGTCAGGTTCAGCATGAATCAGCGAGTTCAACACGAGGTGCTGATGGTATCTTTCATCATATTATCATTGACGGGCCTGGCACAGCGATTCTACACTGCCGGTTGGGCGGAGTGGCTCATCATAAACATGGGAGGCATTGCCTATGTCCGCCTGGTTCACCGCATCTTCGGCCTTTTATTCATCCTGAGCGCGGTGTACCACTTTGTGAATCTCGGTTTTTACGTGTACGTCCAGCACGGGAAGCCCACCATGGTGCCCACGCTAAAAGATTTCCGCGATGTGGTCCAGATGCTCAGGTACGGCTTTGGCTTTGCCGATAGGCCCCCTCAGTTCGGACGTTACGACTACCGCCAGAAGTTCGAGTACTGGGGCCTCATGCTGGGAAGCATTGTGATGATTTTCACCGGGTTTATCCTGGCCTATCCCGTGAGTTTCACAAATGTTTTTCCCGGAGAGTTCGTGGCTGCGGCTAAGGAGTTCCACCGGAACGAGGCAATGCTTGCTGTGCTGACCATAGCCATATGGCACCTTTATGATGTCATCTTCAGGCCGGGCATCTTCCCGGTCGATATGAGTATACATACCGGTAAAATCTCCAGGGAAAGGATGCTCCACGAACATCCCCTGGAGTACGCCGAGCTAATGGCCGACAAAGCGAGGCAGGACACTGCCAAACATTCCACTGAAGCGTCTCCGCGGACAAACTATGAGCAACTGCTCTAACGCGCGTTACCAGTAACTTGCACCTGTACCACGGTAGCCATCTCGTTCGAATCTATCCTGGCGTTGACTCTTACGCCGCTCTTAAGGTCGGCCAGCGTGCCTGCAACTCCTTTCACCTGTATGCGCGTCGCATTAGGGTCAACGGTAAACGTCACGTCGCCCTTCCCTGTCTGAATGGTAACATTGTTCCCTGAGACCGAGGTAATGACGCCCTCTGCCTGGGTCTCCCTGGAAGCGCCCAACTTACCTTTCTCTCTTTCTTCCTTCTCTTTCGCCCTGTCCTTTTCAGCTTGTCCGCCATCCCTCCCGCTGCGGTCTTCGCCGTCCTGCTGCACCTTGATTTCAAATGCCGCGTTGCTGGCAGGGTTGAACTTTGCATGTACCCTTAACCCAGTTTTGAGGTCGGACAATTCACCAGCCTCATTTCGTTGAAGCAACCTGATACTGGTATTATTGTCTACGATTACGGTAGCCCTCAGCCCGCTTTTTGTCTGGATGGTGACATTGTTGCCGCTGACCTCGGTTATGTTGCCTTCGATTTCCGCTTTTTCGCGGGTATTCACGGAGATTCTGATAGCATTCATAGTCTGCGGGTCATACTTGGCTTCGACTTTTGCCCCTGCCTTGAGTTCAGCCAGGGTTCCAGCCTGGTCGCTCTCCAGCTTTATCCGCGTCTGGTCGGTGACGTTGATGGTTACTTCAGCGCCGCTCTCCGGCTTGATTGTCACCTGGTTGCCCTGCGCCTGGGTAATGCTTCCCTCCACTTTGGCTACCCGCTCATCGACAACTTTAGCAACCCCATCTTTTTCCTCTATCTTCACAGTTGTGCCCGGTTCAAGGGTAAAAACGCTGGAATTCGCACCGCTGGCTTTCACCTGTGAATCGGTGGAAATATTCACCGTCACAGTTTTACCATCCTTGGTGGTGATGGTTATTTTGCCGTTCGCCGTATCCACGTTCTGGAGCAGTCCCTCCAATTGCTGTATCTCCGCCGGGGTACAGGCAGAAGCAAGCATAGCCAATCCGCTGACGGCAACCAGCAAAACCATACCCATTTTATGTTTTAAGTTAAACCACTTCATCTTGAACCTCCTTATTTTTCCTTGGTTATAGTATAAAACGAATATGTCGGGAAAGGGATACACATTTTTGGCGGATTACCTTCGTACTACTTCCATATTGATGATTCCCGCGAAAGTTCGGAAGTCCTCTAGCGTCCCGCGAAACGCGCCAATTTTTTATACTGTGAAGCTAATCTGCCCCACCCTGATATGTTTCATCCGCCTGAGGCGGACTTCAGCATGACAATTTGACGGGGCCTCGTCCTCAGCTTGACATGCAGAGCCTGATACCATAGCATGAATGTACAAACTTCCCGCAGCCTTGAAAGGAGCGCCATGTTCAAGAAAATCCTGGTCTGCCTCAACGGTACGGACCTCGCCGAACAGATTCTATGCTTTGCCACGGAGATTGCGCAGCGCTTCGGCAGCAAGCTGGTGTTCCTCGAGGTAACCATTCCTCCGAGCCTGGTCGTCGAACCAACCACCGGCTATTACCATGCCACGCCAATCGATAAGGTCAAGAGGGATGAGCACATTGCCAGGGTCTACCTGGAGCGCCTCGCAGAGCTGTACCGGCCGAAGGGGCTGGATGTGGAGTGCATAGTGTTGCAGGGCGACCCCGGCAACATGATAGTCAGCTACGCCAAAGAGACCGGCATCGACCTCATCTGCCTCGGCACGCACGGCCGGAGAGGACTTGGACGGCTGGTCTACGGCAGTGTGGCGAACACTGTGCTCAGGAAATCGAACCTGCCAATCCTGGTAAAAAAGCCGCAGGAGGCGGAGAAGGAGCAGACTACCCAACCATAACAAGCGGAACCAAATTCCAAACACCAATTTGTAAACGCCATCGAAGAGAGCGAAACATCCGGAAATTACAGTCATTTATTGTCACCCTGGTACAGTTTGGAAGTCCCTCCCCGGATGACTGCAAACCAGGAGCACTAATCATGCTTGTCAGAAGCTGCTTTTGAGAGTGAAGTTCAAGACCAGTACCGCCCCCAATCCTCTTATACCCCTTCCTTTACATAACTTATGCAAAAAACAACTCAAAAAACGCTTTCCTTTTACCGGTTTTTAGCCTCAACTTGACATAAGTTAACTGAAAAAACAAGTCAACCCAAAATATTATGTCAACCGATGTTAGCCTCCGCTTAACATAACTATAAAAACGAATCCCCCTATCTGTTTAGCTTTGATTCGTTTCCCGTCAAAACATAATAGCACTTGTGTTCTATTTTTCAAGAGAATTTTGTCGTGGCGAATTAGCTTCGGGGCACGCTCAAAAGAAACTAGCCCACTTGAAGAAGCTCGAAGCCGCTCTTCTTGTCCTTGACGCGCGCCGCCTTCGCTCCAACGATTTCGTAGATGATAACCTCCGCTACCAGCCAGGCGGTCACGCCCGCCCGCAGGCAGCCGGTCATGGTCTGGCCTGACCTTCCCAGCGCGCCGTGGATGTGCAGGTTCGGTTTGCCGTTATTTCCGGGCGCCAGTACTCCCAGCGCCACGACCTCGTGAGGAGCATCTATCGGCAAAAGCATCGCCTCCGGCGGCATTTTGTCATACCGCGGACCGACAACCACCTGCCCGCTCCCGATTCCGCCCACCATGACCACATGCCCGACCAATATCTGGTTTTCCTCCGCAAAACGCTCGATGCACGCCGGAATTACATCGCCATCTTCAAGCCGGAGCACAAAGACCCTGCCTACACGGCCCTCGCTCGCCTTCATCGCAACCTCCTCGATTCTCTGAAGAAATAATGCTTTACTTTACCCAGCGCAATGAGGGCTGTCAAGCAGGCTGGCAAACATAACATCGGAAAAACCTGCCTTACTTCGCGTGCTTGTTTTCTCCAGTGCTAATGAATATAATAATACCAAGCTTGGAAAGGAGATTCGAACCATGCCTTCTTATGCCTATTACAAGAAGAAGATAATCCCCCTTGAGGAAGCCAGGATGGGTGTTATGACCCACGCCTTCCACTACGGAACAGGTATTTTTGAGGGTATCAGGGGCAACTGGAATTGCGGCAAGGAACAAATCTATCTCTTTCGGCTCAAGGAGCACTATGAGCGAATGCTGGAGGGCTGCCACGCTCTTAGAATCAATCTCCCCCATTCTTCGAGCGAGCTATGCCAGATAACTGTGGAGATGGTAAGGGAATGCGGCTTCCGGGAGGATATCTATGTCCGGCCGGTAGCCTATAAAAGCTCGGAGGCCCTGGGTGTGCGTCTTCATGGCCTGGAAGACGACTTCCTGGTCTTTGCTTTCCCCTGGGGACCGTACCTGGATGTGGAAACCGCGAGATGCGCGGTCTCTTCCTGGAGGCGTCCCAAGGAAACGCCGCAGGGAAAGATAAACGGGTTATATGTCAATGCTGCCCTGGCTAAAACGGAAGCCATCGAGAACGGCTTTGATGAAGCTATTATGCTTACGCCGGATGGCTATGTGGCGGAGGGAAGCGGAGAGAATATCTTTCTGGTCAGGGAGGGGAAGCTCATCACACCGGCTACCTATGACTATATCTTGAAAGGCATCACACGAGACTCCGTGATGAAGCTGGCGAAGAACGAGCTCCATGTGGAAACGGTAGAGCGGCACATTGAGAGGGGCGAACTCTACAGCGCTGAAGAGGTCTTCCTTACCGGCACCGCCGCCAACATAACCCCCGTCGGTGAAATAGACCGCCGCAAGATAGGGGATGGCGGGATTGGGAAGCTCACCAAAAAACTGCAACAGCTCTACGCTGAGGTAATACAGGGTAAGAAGTCCCAGTACATGGAGTGGTGCACTCCGGTCTACCAGAAATAGAACTGCGCGCGGGGGCTTCCGTAGTAGCTAATCTAGTGTCTCTCAAATAGCTTCACATGGCCTTCTCTCTCCCCTCGCGTGAGAGATGTAAAGCCTGCCCGCCGTAGCCTTGTGCGTAGGCAGGAGCGAAGCGAATGGGTGAGGGGTGTTTTATGATTTTCACCATCAGCTTAACTCTCTCCTACGAGGGAGAC
>JACPPQ010000087.1 GCA_016190925.1 Chloroflexota bacterium
TAATTATTTCTTTTGGATTGTTTTGTTATCCATTATGTAAAGCTAAGGCTAGAATGATGGCCAGGCAGGAATTATTTTTTGCTTAACTTATGTAAAGTAGAGTCATCCTTTAAGCAGCTTCTCCACCTTGCGGGTCATGGCCAGCCAGTGGGTGCCTTTCCAGTAAATGCGATGGCAGACGGGACACTCCATGTAATCGTTCTGAGTTTTGAAAACGAAGGGCGGTACGCGTCCTTCCACCTCTTGCTTGCTAACTTCCACGAGGGGCTGGTTGCACTCCAGGCAAAGGATGAACGGCTGGAATTTGTCCTTGAGGGCCAGGGTATCCACCACCTGGCGTATCTGCTGCTCTGGTTCCTCGCTGGCGATAAGGATGGCCTTGAGCCTGCCGCTGGTCACCAGCCGCCTTTTCATGATTTCGGTGTCTCTGGTCAGGATAACGCGGTCCTGTTTCAGCGCTATGGCAACCATATCGGAATCGTTCTCGCCGTTAAATGTAAGGGTATCGAAGCCCAGCATCCTCAACCATTTTGCGAGCTTGCCCACGTTGTGGTCGACAATGAATTTCGGCCTATTTGGGTTTGTTGAGTTCATTGAGTTTATTGAGTTGGTTGGGTTTGTTGAGATTTTGTGACCAACCCTCTGACCTCTTGATAGTCCCTTCTCGGTATCAAAGTACGGGGCAAGCTTTGATTCGAAATTTAGACAGTGGTGCATCTGGATACCGACTTTCGTCGGTATGGTAAAAGGGCTATTTTCGGAGGAAGCCTATACCTGGAGATCTTGCCCTTCGTGCGCCAGTGTAATAGAGACGTCCATTTCGCCGCTAAAGCAGGCTATTTCGGTGGCTATTTCACGCTCCAGCGCCGGGTTCATATGGACTACCAATACCGAAGGTAGATAGCCTTTGAGCTTCCGAAGGAGGGTCAATTCCTGCCCCAGCAGGTTGGGAGTCAGGTGTCCCACTCGTTTCATGGATTCCTCATAACGGTTCGGCGCGGTAACTTCAACAATAAGTAGCTGTGGTGAAACGTCTCTGAGAAATTCGGCCAGTCCCGTTCCGGTATCGCCGGTATAGAACAGCGACCTGCCATCGGAAGATGTGACCTGATAGCCGACGGCCGGCACAGCGTGGCCCATCCGGACCGGGAGAACGCTGTAGCCCTCGATTTTAAGGGTCGTTCCGAGTTCAATAGTAGTAAATTTCAATGTGGGGTTTTTCTCAGGGAATTCCATAAATTTCGGGTAAATTTCGCCATTCAGCAGGCAGGAGGCAAGGGTATCATGCACTGCCTTCGTGGAATACAGATTCACAGAGGTTTCGTTGAGAAAGAGGTTCATGGCTACGGCGGGAATGTCCCTGATATGGTCGTAGTGGCCGTGCGTGAGCAGGATGGCTTTCAGCTTCTGCTGAGAGGAGAAGGGCAAACTGGCGGCGAGCGCACCGGCATCGAGCGCAAGAATTTCATCAACGAGCAGGCACATAAACCTGGTCTTTTGAGATTCGCAGTTATGCGCGCCCAGCACCTTGATTTTCATTTGAGAAGATACTCCCTGAGCCTATCTGCCATTATAGGGGGAACAGTTCGCTTCGCTCAGTGTAAAGTCCTCGGCAAAACAATGTCGCTCCGCAGGCTAATGATATTCCAAGCGTAACTCACGCCGGCGTCCGGGATTGCTTCGTCCCGCCAAAGGCGGGCGGACTCGCAACGACACTACACTAGCTACTCTGTGACCGCAAAGGGATTGAAATCCGTCTGGTAGTCATAGGCATCGATTGATTCTTTTTTCTTGAGATACCCAACCACTCCATAGGTAAAGGGGGTTGCCAGGACTTCAATCCCGACCTTGGCCACCCAGTGATACAATACCATTACCGGCAGGAAGGCCGGAGTCCCGATAAAAGCAACGGTGATGAATATCAAAGTATCGAGCGCCTGTCCTACTATGGTGGAGCCGATAGTCCTGCTCCAGAGCCAGCGCCCGCGGGTCAGAATCTTCATCTTTGAGAGGACGAAGGAGTTGGCAAACTCCCCGACAAGATAGCCGAGGAAGGACGCCATAAGCAGTCTGGGGGTGTAGCCCAGGATGCTCTCATAGGCTGCCTGTCCCTGCCAGAAAGGGGCCGGTGGCAAAATCTGCCCTACCCAGGCAAAAACAACGAAGATAAGGTTGCAGAAAAAGCCGAGCCAGATGACCTTTCTTGCCGTGCGGAAACCATAGACCTCGGTAAGCACATCCCCGAAGATGTAGCTCAGGGGAAAGACCACGATGGCTGCCGGCAGGATAAACTGGCCGAAGCTTATCACCTTTACAGCAATGATATTGGCAGTTATCAGGCATGTGACGAAGATGGCAACGACGATAACAAACCGGTTAGAAACATTCATTGATTCAGTTCCCGCTCCCTATTCAAGATTTACAACTATTATTCATCAATTGAAACGGGTTGTCTACCTTTCTATCACCATGGCTATCCCCTGCCCGCCTCCGATGCACATGGTAGCCAGTCCGCGCTTTGCGTTCCTTCTTTCAAGTTCGTGCATAAGGGATACCAGGATTCTTGCGCCGCTGGCGCCAATCGGGTGACCCAGCGAGATGCCGGAACCGCTGGGGTTGACATTCTCACAGCCCGGCTGGCAGAACTCCTTGCTCTCTCCATAGGAAGGGATACCCAGCTCCTTGAGACAGGCAATAGCCTGGGAGGCGAAGGCTTCGTTTACCTCTATCACATCCATGTCCTTTATGCCGTAGCCGGTCTGCTTGAGCACCTTGCGGGTGGCCGGTATCGGGCCGAGTCCCATGTACTGAGGGTCGATTCCTCCAGAGGCGTACGCCTTGATGGCAGCCCTCACCTTCAGGCCGTTCTTCTCCGCAAACTCCCTCGAAGTCACCAGGAGGGCAGCGGCGGCATCGTTTATTCCGGAGGCATTGCCGGCGGTAACGGTGCCGTCTTTAGAGAACGCCGGAGCCAGCTTGCTCATCTTTTCCACGCTGGTCTCCATCGGACGCTCGTCGGTATCGAACAGTACGGGCGGGCCTTTTCTCTGCGGAAGCTCGATGGGGACAATCTCAGACTTGAAATAGCCGTCTTTTATCGCTTTGAGCGCCCGGCGGTGGCTCTCGGCGCCCATTTCATCCTGCTCCCGCCTCGATATCCTGTACTCCCTGGCAATATTCTCGGCGGTCACGCCCATGTGGTAGCCGTAGAATATCTCGTACAAACCATCGAAGACCATCATATCGAGCAGTTCGCCGTGACAGTTGATGTCCATGCGGTATCCCCAGCGCGCCCTGGGCAGCGCGTAGGGGGCGTGGCTCATGGCTTCCATCCCACCGGCGATGATGCATTCCGCATCCCCGGCCTTGATTGCCTGGGCTGCCAGGGCCACAGCCTTCATGCCCGACCCGCATATCTTGTTTATGGTGTAGACGTTGGTCTCCTGCGGTATGCCCGCCCTGATGGCCGCCTGCCTGCCGGTATTTTGACCCTGCCCGCCCTGGATGACGTTGCCCATGATGACTTCATCTATTTTCAGGCCGGGCAGTTTCTCGTCCCAGTCCATGTGCTTCTGCTCGATGGGGCTTTTGTCCACATTTTTTGAAATGCCGGGCCTGACAGCCTTCAGTTCATCGATTACCACCGGCCTCCTGCCGACCCTTTTCAAAAGTTCTTTGATGACTATTTTGCCAAGCTCAGCGCTCTCGAAATCCCTCAATGCTCCGCCGAAGTTCCCAATCGCAGTCCTTACACCCCCGACAATCACAGCTTCTGGCATCAACAATTCCTCCTTCTTATTCCTGGGATTACGCAAGAATTTTCAGTTTTACTGCCTGCACACTTGTGTTATCCGTGAGCCTCCCGCGAAACTGTCACCCTCCGCGAAGGCGGAGGGTCTAATAACGCATAAA
>JACPPQ010000086.1 GCA_016190925.1 Chloroflexota bacterium
CCCTAATTCTCGCAATCCTCCATCCTTCGAAGAAATAACACGTAGAATGAAAACTTATAACCCTCTTGCCGCCCCACACCTAGATTTCCGCTCCCGTATCAAGTACGGGACAAGCTTCGCGGGAATGACAAAAGAGTGGTTTTCTGCAATCTCAGTTTTTCTGAAAAAGCCTGGTCATCAAATCGTTAACCGCAACTACCGCCTTTGACGTATCGGAGATGTCAAGCAGCGGCCTTCGTTCGAGATCACAGTTACGCACTTCTTCATCCATCGGAACTGTCGCTGCGGGTTGGATTCCCAGTTTGTTCATCTCATCGATTACATTGGGATTAAGCTCAGAAGGGACAAAATTAACGATTACCGATTGTCTCTTTACGTTCAGTCTAAGCTCAGTCACCAGCTCTTTGATACGGGCAACGGTGCGGACACCTTTTACCGAGTGGTCAGATATCAGGAGCATCTCATCAATATTCTGGGTGGTCCTCCGGCTCAGGTGCTCCATGCCCGCCTCATTGTCCATCACG
The DNA here is from genome assembly GCA_016190925.1 of Chloroflexota bacterium. Classification (GTDB taxonomy): domain Bacteria; phylum Chloroflexota; class Dehalococcoidia; order Dehalococcoidales; family JACPPQ01; genus JACPPQ01. The sequence goes on from JACPPQ010000086.1 coordinate 525, forward strand.
ACATAGGGATAGTTGCCTGACAGGTCATCTATGAGCTTCCGTAATACCACGTTGGGATAGCAATAGCACTCTGGGCCCTCGCCCCTGCCCATCGTAACCAGGTCAAGCCCGGGACTCTCCACTATGGCTTCGTTCAGTTTGTACTGCAGGTAAGCTTCCTTGGTCATTCCCTGGGGAATTTTTAATTTTTCCCCCTGGAACTCGTTCAGGATACGCCCGACCGTCTGCTTGACCGGCAATCCCAGGCTGTCTCCCAGATTGGCGTTGGCATCGGCATCAACCGCCAGGATTGGCACCTGACCATTCTTCTTCAAATAACGGATGATAAGGCTGGTAATAGAGGTTTTACCGGTACCACCCTTCCCCGCAACCGCAATAGTAAAACTCAACTAGCTATCCCCTCTTTAATATTACTCGATTTTGCCTTCGCAATTCCAACCGCAAGAAGAAGGATGACGGTTCGCTTACCGCCTCCGAACCATAACAAACCTACTCAACAAGGCACAGACGAGGGCGATACATTTATTCAATCCAGATGTGATACTGTGCCAGTTAATATTAACGACATTCTATAAAAAGAGGCGGCCTAGAAGAGTCCGCTCACCTTTCCGGTCTTTACGTCGACATCCACCCTTCTCAAGGCAGGGTCGGATGAAGTACCCGGCATCAGGCTGATAGTCCCGGCCATGGGGCAAAGGAATTTGGCACCAGAGTAAATGAGCACGTCACGGATGGGTAGCATCCAACCCTTCGGCACACCCTTTCGTGCCGGCTCATGAGTTAATGAAAGGTGAGTTTTAACCATCATCGTTGCGTACTCGTCGAAAGCAGGGTCGGCCTCGAACTTCCTGGCTTTTTCTTCAGCTTCAGGAGACCAGGCTACGCCATCTGCCCCGTAAACTTCTCGGGCTATGGTCTCAACACGCTGGCGCAATTTCATCTCATTAGGATAGAGAAACTTGAACTGGTTTTTCTCATTACACGCATCGATAACGGCATCCGTCAGTTCCAGGGCGCCCTCGCCACCTTTAAGCCAGTGCTGAGAGGGAGCACATCGCGCTCCGGCGGCTTCTGCAGCCTTTTTAACCATGGCCACTTCTGCCGGGGTATCCGTATGGAAGGAGTTGATGCAAACAACCGGATTAATCCCCGCTTTCCTGATGGTTGCTATGTGGTGAAGCATATTCGGCAAGCCTTTTTCCAGAAGACCGAGGTCTTCCCTGGTATAGGCTTCAGGTAAAGCCAGACCGGCCACAACCTTCGGGCCACCGCCGTGCATCTTCAAGGCGCGGATAGTGGTGGTCAGAATAGAAACATGCGGCTTGAGTCCGCTCAACCGGCATTTGACGTTCCAGAACTTTTCAAAGCCGATATCCGCAGCAAAGCCGCTCTCTGTGACATGATAGTCGAACATCTTGAGACCAAGCCGGTCTGCGATTATGGAGGACTGACCCACAGCAATATTGGCAAAAGGCCCAGCATGGACCATCAACGGTTGATATTCCGCTGTAGAACACAGCGTTGGATTGATAGCATTGCGCATATAGGCAGTCATTGCGCCGCCAACTTCGAGGTCGCCGGTGGTAACGGGGTTGCCCTTCCGGTCATAGGCCAGGGTAATCTTGTCCATCCTCCGGCGAAGGTCGGCCAGGTCCCTGACAACGGCAAGCATGGCCATTAGCTCGGAACTGACCGCAATTGCGAACCTGGACTGCATGGTGTAGCCATCCATGCGCCCGCCGAGGCCGATAACTATATTGCGCAGGCTCTGAGCGCAGAAGTCGATAATCCAGTTGAACTCCACCCTGGTCGGGTCCACGTTCAGACGGCGCATATGGGTGAGTCTTTCCAACTGCTCGTCGTCATAGTTTCTCTCATGCTGCATTCTGGCGGTTAGTGCTACCAGTGCCAGGTTATGGGCATTCATAATGTCATTGATATCGCCGGTTAAGCCCATGGAAAACTCGGTCATGGGGATGAGCAGGGCGTTGCCGCCGCCTGCCGCAGTCCCTTTCACATTCATAGTTGGGCCGCCGGAAGGCTGGCGCAAACATCCGCCTACATTCTTTCCACGCTTACCCAATCCTTCGATAAGACCGACCGAGGTAGTGCTTTTGCCTTCACCAAGAGGAGTCGGCGTAATGGCGGTAACTTCGATATACTTACCATCCGGTTTTCCTTTGATGCGCTCGTAAATCTTGAGAAAATCGAGTTTGGATATCCTGCCAAAGGGAAGCAGCTCGTCTTTCTTCAGCCCCAGTTTTTCCCGCCACTCTTCAGGGGTAGGCATCTTCTCTTCGGCCAGCTCCGCAATTTGCCAGTCTTTAAGTTTTGTAGAGTCGTAGGGCACAAAATCCTCCTTCTATAGCCGATGTTTTTCCACCGGCGAAGCGCACTTTCGATATTTTAAAATGCGCTAACTAATTCGCACTATCTTTGACTGTGGCGCTTGACACCAGTTTGTGGTAGATACCTTTCACGGCGTCACGGACCGGTTTGCTGGCTTCCAGCACAGGGCGCCCGGCCATTTCAGCTTCAGTCAACGCTCTATCGTAGGGTATGAAACCGAGAAATTCGAAACCGGGGAGAACGGTATGCATGAACTCCTCTTCGGATTTGTCATGCATCTTGTTGCCTACTACCGCGATGTTTTTCACGCCGATGTCCTGCGCCAGTCTTTTTATGTTATGGGCGGCTTCGATGCTGCGGCGGCCCGGTTCGACCACCACTATCAGCTTGTCCACTCCCCTCGATGTGGATCTCCCCAGATGCTCTATCCCCGCCTCCATATCAATAATAACCACCTCATCCCGTTGCAGGAGGAGGTGGCTAATGAGCGCCCCCAACATAACATTTTCCGGACAATAACAGCCGCTTCCGCCCTTCTTCATTCCCCCCATGAGCATAAATCTGATGCCATTATACTTTATTGAGAACTTTTCGGGCAAATCATCCACCCTGGGGTTCAGCTTGAAGAAACCGCCTGTTTTGCCGGGCCTCGCGCCGGTTCTTTCTTCAATGAGGTCGGCCATCTGAGAAATGGGTACTATTTTGTCGGCGTTGGGAATACCCAGGGTGGCGGCAAGGGTGGAAACGGGGTCTGCGTCTATGGCGAGAACGGTATATCCAGCTTCTGCAAATGTCTTGGAAAGGAGAGCCGACAACAGGGTTTTGCCTACTCCACCTTTACCACTGATAGCAATCTTCATCCAAACCTCATCTTTTGAACGATGTAACAGGCTTAGAGCGGTGCACTCACAGGTTGCAGAGCACACACCAACGGAGAGTATAACTTATGCTCCAAAGAAAGTCAAATTTTTGGTAACGAAAACACCCTATAAATCGGGTAAATTTGTACCTGTACTAATAATCACATATGGTGATAATCATGTGATGGGGATAGACTTAAATGCGATTAAATGGTATATAATGGCATAATTCGAACCGTTTGAGGAGGCATGAGGCATTATGAAACGTTTTATGAAATCGACCAAGGTAATTGCACCGGTTCTGCTATTTTTAGGCATTGCTGTTGTTGCATTATCCGTGAATTATATAAAAGTTCCACCGTGGGAGACAGTCGTGACCACCATAGGTTCTATCATGGTAGGCGTTGGTCTTGTGGAATGGATATTTCACATCTACGCTGCTGAAGAATTTGTCAGTACCGTGTCGAATGCAGTATTAAAAGCAATAAAACTTCCCATTAAAGCGTTCTACGAGAGTAGAAAGGAGCTCGAACCAGTTGAAAATCAGTTGGCTAATGTTGGAGAACTCTGGGCTGCCTGGCACACAGGACCATATGCGAATTTCGAGGCGTTTTTCCCCGTCGGGAGGAGCGGACGCATCCTCCTCACAAAGCCCTCTCCCTCAATTATGCAAGCATTGTCAACAGTTGGCGAGCGAGATGCCGATAGCATGAAACACGTCATAATAGAGGTTACTCGGAAAGCTCAGCAAAATGGACTAGAAATAAAGTGGTTCGATGGCCCGATATGCAACAGCATTATCATTGCTGATCCAAGAAAGGACAACGCGTGGGCGAGGCTTGATGTACTCGTGCCCAAACAACCGCCGCAGAAGAGGCCAAGCTTTCTGGTCGAAAAGAGGCAGAGCAAGGAACTGTTTGAGACCCTCTATCGTTCATTCGAGAAGATGTGGGCCGCCAGCGAGGAGCCAGATTTGGTCTCATCACAGTTATAGACCGAACAAACTGACCTACCGGGAAAGGCTGGGGGTGTGCAGGGAATAGCCATCATCGCCGGAGTGGAAGATTTCTTTCAACCGCAAAGTCCTGCCGGTCTGTATTGCGGTGAATCCATATTTATCCCGGATGCGGTCGATAGCTTTGTCCAGCTTCTCCCAGCGCCAGGCGGAGGAATCGAGCATGTCCAGTTGCCGGTTGGCCTCAACCAGGCCGGACACCCCGATGCCGATGAGACGCACCGGTCGCCTGTCAGAGGTCAACGCCCCTTTGAGCAGCTTCAGTCCCGTCTCGAAAATAACCTGGTCGCTGCTATCGCTCTGCCTCAGTGTGCGGCGGCGGGTGATGGTGGTAAAATCGACATATCGCAGCTTCAGTTGCACGCAACGGGCCTGTTTTCCGTGCTGTCGCAGGTCAGCGCCTACACGCTCGCTAAGATAGCGCAAGGTCGCTTCAAGAAACGGGATGTCCCGCGTGTCCTCGCCGAAGGTGGTCTCCCTGCTGATGGACTTGGCAGGACCGGGAGGCTCCACCTTGCTGTCGTCGATGCCCCTGGCGTGGCGCTGCATAAGCTCTCCCCAGATGCCAAAACGACTCTTCAGTGTAGCTGCCGGCGCTGAAGCCAGCTGGCCGATGGTGTTTATGCCCAGGGTTTTGAGGACCCGCTCCGTCTTCTTGCCGATGCCCGGCAACTGGTCCACTGGCAGCGGAGCCAAAAAGGAAGCTTCTTCTCCGGGTGTTACCTCAAGCAGGCCGTCCGGCTTGGATAGCTCACAGGCGACTTTTGCCACCACTTTGCCACTGGCGATACCGACCGAGGCACAAAGACCGGTTTCCTGCTTGATACGCTGCCGGATGAGTGCTGCCATCTGCCGTATCGAGCCATAGATGGATTCAAAGCCGGTCACATCCATATAGGCTTCATCCAGGCTTACCGGCTCCAGGTCAGGCGAGAAATCGCTGAGAATGGCCATGAACTTTTCCGAGGCTTCGCGGTAATGGCTGAAATTGCCCTCGATGAAGATGGCCTGCGGGCAGAGGCGGTAGGCGGTGGTGAGAGGCATGGCCGAATGCACGCCGAACTTGCGGGCTTCATATGAGGCAGCGGCCACCACTCCCCGGCGGTCGGGCTTGCCGCCAACAACCACCGGCTTGCCCTTCAACTCAGGGTTGAGCACCTGCTCCACCGAGACGAAAAAGGCATCCAAATCGATGAGCATGATGCGGCGAACCGAGTTTGTTGGGTTTGTTGAGTTTGTTGGGTTCATAGAGTTTATGGAGTTGGGGTTCATGAAGCGCTCACAGAGTCACTATTTTGACCGCTTTCTGCGGGCAGACCCTGGCACATTCGCTGCAACCTTTGCAGATGGTGGGATGAAACATGGGTATCTCGTAAGGAGTTTCCTGCTTGACCAGCTTGCGAGGACATACCTGAGCCGCGGCACATACCCCTTTTTCGCACTTCGACGGGTCGCATTTTTCAAATTCCACTAAAGCCACTTTGCCTGGCATCAGTTGTTTTTCACCTCTTTTTCCAGCTTTTGAAGTTCGTCTTCAAGCTCTTCAAGCTGCCGCCACATGTGAGGCGGAACCGAGTGTTTGGGCCACCGTCCCTTGAGGTCGGCGAGCTTCTCCTCAAGCTCTTTTTTCTTTGCTTCCTTATCCATTTTGGCCGCTATTTCCCCTGGAGACAAACGCCTTAACCCGGCGCTCGAAGACGCTACGCGCTAGGAGCACACGATGCTGGCACTTCAGGCATTTGATACCGATGTCAGCTCCCAGCCTGACGACCTGCCAATCATAGCTGCCGCAGGGATGCTTTTTCCTGAGGCGAACGACATCGCCCAGCTTTATCTCCATTACCATTCTATCTATATTTTACAAGAAAAACGGAGGGATTGCTTCCTCGGATATAAGACAACGCTCGAAACACCCAAAATCCCTCTCAGTGAGGTTGACCCAAAACATTAATCATTCTGAGCGAGAGAAGAATCCGTGCTTTACGTAGGGGTAAACGATGTATGAAGATGAGTAAAGAATTTGTCATTCTGGCGAAGGCCAGAATCCAGAACTTGCCCATCCCACCCTCACTTGGATTCTCCCTCAATGGAAGGACTGGAATGACAAAAGGGACTATTTTCGTGAGAATTCCAAGCAGGATTTAGAAAGGAGCGATTAAGATTGACAAATCAACCCATGGGATTGCTTGTCATCATTAGCTGAATCCTTCATGAAGGACTCGCAAATATATCTAAGCGATATTTAGGCAGTTGTTAATCTGCTCTCTTAACTCCTGGGCGGCTCGCCTGGCTGCCTGCGCGAAGTCTTTGCCCCGCGAGGCGTAGATAATCTGGCGTGACGAGTTGATGATTGCCTTTTCCCCGCGGGAGTCGACGCCATAGCGGACCGCGAGGGCAAGGTCGCCGCCCTGCGCGCCCACCCCCGGTATCAGGAGCGGCATGTCGGGACAGATTGCACGAATCCGCTTTAACTCATCGGGATAGGTAGCGCCAACCACCAGCCCGATGTTGCCGTCTTTGTTCCATTGATTGGCTTTGCGGGCAACCACCTGGTAGAGGGGAGACGCCAACGAACCGGTTTCACATAGAAGCGACTGGAAGTCGGCGGCGCCGGGGTTCGAGGTGCGGCACAGGATGAAAATTCCTTTATCGGCATAGCGGATGAACGGCTCAAGGGAATCGAAGCCGAGGTAGGGGCTTACGGTGGTGGCATCGAAGCCCAGAACATCGAAGACAGCCTTAGCATAAGCCTTAGACGTGTTGCCGATGTCTCCCCGCTTGGCATCCCCGATTGACACTACGCCTTCCGGAATACATCCAACCGTATTCTTAAGAGTTTTGAAACCTTCGTCACCCATGGCTTCAAAAAAGGCCAGGTTCAGCTTGTAGGCGCATACCAGGTCAGAGGTAGCCTCGATAATTTCCCTGCTGAACTGAGAAACACTGACTCCCAGGGGCATCAGGGAGGAGTCGGGGTCAAGTCCCACGCAGACCAGGCTCTTGTTCTTGCGGGAAACGCTCGTCAGCTTTTCTATGAAATTCATTCGATTGCTCCGTGCCGGATTAATGCTGGCTTGATACTAACAGCAGGAACAGGTGAAGGTCAAGCCCATGTAAGCATCCATACCATATTGGATTTTGGACTTACCGGGACAGCGACAAAACTCTTGCTAAAAAAGAACAGATGTGCTATTATGTTTTGACGGGAAACGAATCAAATCTGAATAGATAGGGGGATTTGTTTTTCTAGTTATGTCAAGTGGAGGCTAATTTTGGGCGGAGTAACTATTTGTTTTGATTTGTTTTGAAAATAACTTATGTCAAGTCGAGGCTAAAAACCGGGAAGAGAAGAGCGTTTTTTGATTTGTTTTTTGCATAAGTTATGTAAAGCTCATAATAATAAAGACTGAGAAATGTGTCATTCACGAGGAAGCGGCGCTGGCAATCTCAACCTTTTGCCTAAAGCTAGTCTTTGAGATTGCTTCGTCCCGCCAAAGGCGGGCGGACTCGCAATGAC
>JACPPQ010000009.1 GCA_016190925.1 Chloroflexota bacterium
AAAGAACCTCCTCTCAGCAAGCAATGTTCGAACAGCAGTAACACTTCGGATGCCCCCCAGCTTGCTGGGGGGTACGTCATTCTGAGCGAAGCGAAGAATCCGTATTTTACGTTGGGGTAATCGGTGGGCTGAAAGCTGATAGCTGTAAAAGAGGATTGATAAGGGAGGAAATGCGATGAAACAGGTAAGCAGGCGAGAGTTCATCAGGTACGCGGCTGTCGGCGTGGGCGCCTTCGCCGGTGGGACCATAGCGAGCCGCTATGTGCCCTGGATGCAGGTGACCCGCTATGGGACGCGGCGCAGGCTGGCCATTACCGAGGCGCTGGTGGAAATGGTAGACCATAGCAGTGTCTACCACTGGGCCTTTGAGGACCTCGACCAGATGAAATCTGTACCCCAGATGCCCGGCCCTCTAATTCAGGCCGTTACCGGCGAAGAGATGGTGCTTTATGTGACCAATACCCTGCCGGATGCCCACGGCTTTCGTATACCCGGCGTTCCGGGTGACGTCGGAATGGGCATCGTAATCGAGCCTGGCGAAACAAGGACTATCGAGTTTGAAGCGCCGCCGGGCGGAAGCTACATGTATTTCGACCACCTATATGCCCCGGTAAACCGTGTACTGGGGCTGCACGGGCCGATGGTGGTCCTACCGAAGTACGGCAACACTCCGTATAGCTACCCTACACCTGCCGTCCAGCGTCTCTTCAACGACCTGGGCAAAGCGGCTCACTTCCCCGGCGAGCCCTGGAAACCGGAGCGCACTCGCATCTGGGTGTTCCATTCTAAGGACCCCAGGTTCAATGCCATGGCTGAGAGGGGCGAGAAGATAGATGCCACCCAGTTCAAAGAGGAGTTCGTGCCCCGCTACTTCACCATCAACGGGGAGTCGGGAGCGTATGCCTCGCACAACCAGCACACTGTTCCTTCTGGCAGGATAGGGCAGCCGCACCTCATCCGCATCATGGATACCGGTATGAACGCGGATTCGCCCCATATCCACGGCAATCACGTCTACCTGCTTGCCAGGAGGGACGCCGAAGGCAAACTTACCGTTCGGGAAAATGTTCCACTAATAGATACTTTCACCGACGAGGTTGCGCAGTGCATGGACTGGCTTTTACCCTTTATTCGGCCGCCGGATATCCCTGGCGACGAAAACATACCTCTACGGCAACTGATACCTACCGAACTTTCGCTTACCCTGGGTGGTGTCGGCCAGTCTCCCCTGGAGTACCCGATGCACGGTCATAACGAGCAATCCCAGAGCGCCGCTGGAGGCAATTACCCGCAAGGAATGGTCACCCATTGGGAAATCACCGGTGATGTGGACGGTGTTGACTTCCCGCATTCAAATCATGAGGAGAAGGGCGGCCCTCCCGAAATGCACTAGTGTTCTCCTCTCCCCATTGTGGGAGGATTAAGGTGAGGGGGCAAGAATATGGCTCCCTTAATTTTACTCTTTTAAGATGGACCGGTAGTTCAAGGAGGAATAAGAGATGATGTTACGAAAAATACCACTGCGACCGGTAGACCGAGATGAGTTTCCGGTGTTTAACAAGCATGTGTGCCCGCCCACTTTCGGAGGGGACGCTATCGACTCATTGCCTCCAACACGCCACATCGCCCGCGGCCTGGCCGTCAATATCGACCTCGATGTGCCCGGTGGGAAGAAGGTGACAATGTGGATACTGGAAGACCCGGATGACAATACCGAACAGAGGCGTACTTTCCCATCCAAGACAATCAGGACCGTGGAAGGGGACATCGTCCACGCTCGGGTCGGCGCTAATTTGAATACCCACACCATCCACTGGCATGGCATCGAGCCTACTCCGATGAATGATGGGGTTGGTAAACACTCCTTTGAAATCTCGGGCAACTTCACCTACCAGTTTGCCACCAACCAGGCGGGTACTTTCCTTTATCACTGCCACAAGAACACCGCCCTGCATTTCGAGATGGGCCTCTACGGCGCTTTCATTGTCGACCCGAAGAAGCCGGATATCCTGGCAGCCCGTGATGTTCCGGACCCCCCGTACCCGCCCGGTGGCCCCGGCTTTGTCCGTACCTTCTACCCGCCAACCCACGTGGTCAAATATGATGTGGAAGCCTTGTGGGTCCCGGACGATATCGACACCAGGTGGCACGAGTTGAACCATGACGCCTTCATGCAAAAATGCGACCCGGATAACCCCATCGCCGCGGAGAACTTCACCAAGGACGGCATCCTGAACGATTTCAGGCCGGACGTATTCGTTCTCAATGGAGAAGCCAGAAGGCAAGAGGATGAAACACCCTTTGAGAAGGCTGCCATCTATGCCAGGGTGGGGCAGACTATTCTTGTCCGCTACATCGATGCCACTTACACCATCAATGAAATCAGAGTCGGCCTTCCGGCACAGCTCATTGCTGAAGACGGGTACCCCTTTGGAGTGCCACCTCGCGGCCAGTACTCGCACCCCATGGACCTCGAACCCGGAGAGCCAGTCCGCGTCACCGCGGCCATGCGCGGCGATGTCCTTATCCGTCCGACCAAGCCGGGTAAGTTCCCCGTAACCATAGACTATTTTCACTGGATAACGGGCAAGAAGCTCTATACGGCAAGGACGTTTATAAATGTGGCTTAATGTCTGGTGTACTGAATCCGAGGGGGTGTTTAGCAACCGTTCATGGTGAGCCTGTCGAACCATAGCGATGCGCAGAAGTTTGCCCTTCGACAGGCTCAGGGTGAGCGGAAAATAGATGGTTTTCTAATTGCTAAACACCCTCATCTGAAGTCCTTTACAAAAGCAAAATATACTTTTTGTTCAACAGGGAATGCATCTTGTGTCTTTGCGAGCGAAGCGAAGCAATCCGTCTCAGTCGCAATCATACGGATTGCTGAGTCTTTCTGCGGAAGGACTCGCATTTAAGGAATTATGTAGCGGTTTTATAACCTAGTTTTATCAAAAATAAAAGGAGGAAAAGCAAATGGGTAAAAAAGGATTTCTAATGGTGGGTGCTGGGGTGGTGGCAATAGGTTTCCTGGTGGCTGGACTATTAGGCGCGTTTCAACCCGGCGGCTCCCGGTTCATGGCAAACATGACGGGGGCGGAGGAAGTCCCTCCGATCACTACTGCGGCCATGGGAAATGCCACTTTCATGGTTAGCGCAGATGGCATGTCGATGACCTTTACTCTTAACGTCTCCAATATGAACAATATCACCGCCTCTCATATACATCTGGCGGCGATGGGAGTGAACGGACCCGTGGTTGTCCCGCTCTTTGTCGTCCCCGGCGGCAAGCCCGGCATGTTCACCGGCGTTCTTGCAGAAGGGACAATAACGGCGGCAAACCTGGGAGGCCTTCTGGCGGGTAAACCTCTGAGCGCTCTGATTGATGCGATGAATGCTGGCAATACCTACGTTAATGTTCATACCATGACTAACCCGGGAGGCGAGATAAGAGGCCAGATTCGCATGGCGCCTTAAGGCCCATCCCCGGTCTTGAAGTTGTTATTCGCCTGTTTTGCGCAGGGGCAGGTTTTAAGCCTGCCCCTCCTGCCCCTATTGAACTTCTCATCAAGGGAGAAGAGCCTTTGCATGGAATAATCGCCGATGCAAGGGGCAGATTACGGCTTTCTTATCATTATCCTTGCCAGGAAAGCCTCCAGCTTATCATCGCCTCCGGCAACGATTAGTATGTCGCCTGGCTTGACAACCTCGCTCATGCTTGGTGTAATCATGACTTCTTTTCCCCGCTGGATGAGGAGCACTGCAATACCCTCTTTTCCCTTTGGCCCCGCCCCGAGCTCAGCCAATGTCTGGCCGGCGAATTCTGCCTGCGCCTCGATGCTGGTGATACCGTACCCGGGAGCCACCGGCAGGTAATCCTTGACATTGCCCAGTCGTATCTCGTGCGCTAACCTGTCTCCCATGTCATGCTCGGGGAATACCACTTTATCGGCTCCGATTTTCCTCAGAATTTCTCCGTGAGGCGGATTGTTGGCTCTGGCTATTACGTACGGGACCCCCAATCTTTTCAGTAGCACGGTTGCCAGTACGCTGCTCTGGACATCTGAGCCGATTGCTACCACGGCGATATCGAAGTTTCTTATCCCCAGCTCTTCCAACACCGCCTCATCAGTCGTGTCTGCGTGGATGGCGTGGGTAATTTGCGCGGCAATGCTCTGGACTTTGCGTGCATCCGAGTCCACGGCCAGCACCTCATGTCCGCTCCGGGATAGCGAACTAGCAAGGCTGACGCCGAAGCGTCCTAATCCGATGACAACAACCTGTTTCTTCATTTTTGCACCTAGCCTATTCTTACTACTTCCTTTGGATAACGGTAGATACTCGTTTGTTGAGCTCTCACGAGAGCCAGGGTGATGGTAAGAGGCCCCAGGCGGCCGATGAACATGGTGATAATTATTACCAGCCGGCCGATTGGTGATAAATCAGGAGTCATGCCGGTTGATAAGCCCACAGTAGCAAATGCGGAAACTGCCTCGAAAAGAAGCTCTAGAAACCTGTGGCTTTCGGTAATGGTCAGAATAAAGACCATCACTGCCACCACCCCCATGGATAATATCAGAACGGCAAGCGCACGGAATATCTGGGCGATTACGAATTCCCTGCCGAATGCCCCGGGATGTTCCTTTCCCCTTATTACGTTCCAGATGGTGACCATAATCAGTCCGAAGGTATTAACCTTTATGCCTCCCGCAGTGGAACCTGAGGCGCCTCCGATAAACATCAGGAACATGGTAAAGAAGAGGGCATAAGCGGCCATGCTTCCAGTGGGTATGGCGCTGAATCCGGAAGTCCGCGATGTGACTGATTGGAAAAATGCGTTCACAATCTTATCAGAAAGCGCAAGGGTGCCGAGCGTTTCAGGGTTGGCGTATTCCGTCACCAGCACCACCGCCGTGCCCAGCGCCAGCAAGAGAAAGGTAACAGATAGGACCATTTTGGTATCAAAGGAAAACTTGCGTGGTTTTCTAGCCTGGAAAACGTCCTCCACCACCAGAAAACTGATGCCACCGATGACGACCAGTATCGCTGTGGTTAACAACACCAGGTAATCACCGTGAAAGGTAGTCAAGCTGCGAAAGCCGCCGAACACGTCAAATCCGGCATTGTTGAATGCTGAAACGGACTGGAAAACTGACCTCCAAACGGCGGTTCCGTCAAGGAATTCTGACGAGAAGCGAAGGTAGAAAATGACAGCGCCGATAACCTCGGCTACCAGGGTAAAAAACACCATGTTGCGTATAAGCCTGACTACTCCGCCGATTCTGGAGAGGCCTATTGATTCCCCGATGAGCAGCCTTTCACGCAGCCCTATCCTCCGCCCGAGCGCAACCAGGAACAAGGTGGCCATGGTCATGTAACCAAAGCCTCCAAGCTGTATCAATACCAGGATTACAGACTGGCCGAAGAAACTCCAATAGTCCCAGGTATCCACCACTACGAGGCCTGTAACACAAACGGATGAAGTGGCGGTGAAGAGGGCATCGATAAAAGACGTCGGTTGTCCCGAATTGCTGGAAAACGGGAGCATAAGCAATATGGTGCCTATTGCTATCATGCTGGCAAAGCCATAGGGCAGCGTCCATAGAGATGCCCTGGTTGCTGTTTTCCTGGGTATTGCTGGAATGAGTACCCGCCAGGGTTTCACCCTGGTAACTCTTACAATGGTATCAGCAGGTCTTCTCCGCCGATGTAAGGTCGTGTCAGAAGGATTAGGCATGCAAAAATCAACTCCAAATGCTGATTATAATCCTGTATTTACTTTGTGGCAAATCAGCCCTCCGTAACATTAGTAAAGGAGGGACGAAGGATGAAAGGCTGCCTGAAAAATCTATTTTGAACAAGAGTGGGGATAGCTAAGAAACCTCTGAACAGGTGGGCATTTTGGAATTTAGTAGCTTCAAGATTCTCACCCAAAGAGGCTTAATCAGAGATTCCCTAATTCGCACTGGCTATCATGATGGCACAGAAAAACGGTGGCATCCGCCCATGGCGGACCTGTGCATCTGCCCTGCACTAATCTGCCATCTTGATTGCAATATGGAATAAGGTTTGTTTTTTGACTCACGTGCGTCCTGTAAGAAGCGGGTCTGGCCGGTAGAAATCGCGCAACCATTGCGGCGCTTTGGACTCCTTTGCCTTCAAGACCATGATGATAGTATCGATACCAAGCTCATCGATATATTCAAAGATTCCCTTCGGCCAGCTATAACCGAGCCTGAAAGCCTTGTTGACATCGCTCACGCTTCCAATGCCATTGGTGACGCACCAGGCCGCTCCGTTTATGGCGGGGGCTAAAACCTGAATCGGTTCCACCTTCTCCGCCAGTTCTAAAGGTATTTCCGGCTTTACATATTTCCTATCGGGATAAGTGTAAAAACCTTTGCCCGTTTTAACTCCACTCATCCCTTTTTCACTCATGAGAGCCCACAATTCCTTAGCCAGGTACCGGTGCAGCGCCAGAAATACCGGCGAAGGCTCGAACTCAGGGTAAATCTTCAAAAGCTCCTCGGCCGATTTCAGCGTCTTGAGCCTTAAGTCCACGTTACCCAGGAAATCGAAAAGCTCGAAAGGCCCCATGGGCAATCCAATCTTATATCTTGCCACGGCATCCATTTCCCTGGCGTCGGCATCCTTTCTAAGATACATCAGGTTAGCCTCGAACAGCCAGCTGGAATGTGACCGTCCTGAAAGAAAGTGCCACACATCCTTTTTGGCTACGATGGTCTCTTTTCCGTATCTGCGGCACAGGTCGAGTGTGCTTTGCATTGTTTCTTCGTCGGTATATCTGCTCCTTATCACTTCAATCAGCCTCATGATTTGCGGCGGGTTCATCCAGTGCGTCCCGATGACCTTCTCTTTTCTCCTGGTGGCGCCAGCAAGTATGGTGATGGGTAAGCTGCTGGTGCTGGTTGCCAGAACAGTATGCGCAGGGGCATGTAAATCAGCCTGCTTCAGAACCTCTTTCTTGAGGTTGAGGTCTTCGGGAACAGCCTCTATCACGTAATCAGCTATAGTAACCGCTTCCTTGAGGCTGGTTGTTGTCCGGACTCTCTCCATAACATGCGGAGGGCTTTCTTTGATTCGCCCCTTATTGTGGAGACGGTCCAGGCTGTACCTGATTTTCTGCATTGCTTTTTCGAGGCTTGCGTCTGAAGTAGCGACAAGCGACACTTGCTGCCCGGACATGGCAGCTACCTGGGCAATCCCGTGTCCCATTGCTCCGGCGCCGATGACGGCCACATTCTCTATCGACAAGATGCCCTCCCTTTATGTTTCACGCCTTGCCCGCATTCTAGCAAGAAAAACCACTGAGGACAATGTGGACGCTTCAAAGACTGATTTATAAGACCATTACATAATTTGTCATTGCGAATCCTTCCGCAGAAGGACGAAGCAACCCGTATGGTTGACCAAGTACGTTCTTTTCTTTGTTAAAGCAAAACTGTATATCATTGCTTTTGCTAAGAATTTCTGACTCAGGACACTAGCGAGAATATTTAGAACCAGCAGGCAGAGTTCATGGTGTCATGCGAGCGAAGCGAAGCAATCGCAGGGCTCATTTCTAATACGTTGGTTGGGATTGCTTCGGGCTTCGCACTCGCAGTGACAGCTACTTAATAAACAACCTCCTAACTTGGCTTGATGTTGCAGGCCACTAATGACTATAATGGCTGATGAACCTCGCACAAAGTGAATGCAACACTCCTAAAAGGGGGGCAGCTTGAACAACGAGTCGGGAAAGCAGAACGAATTCAATGGCCCTCTGAAAGACATACACATCCTGGATATCGGCACCGGGCTGGCCGGTCCGCTTGTAGCTACCTTGCTGGCGGACTTCGGGGCGGAGGCAATCAAGATTGAAATGCCGGGCGTCGGCGACTGGCTGCGGCACATCGTTCCCAAATATGGCGACATCGGCTTATGGTGGGTGGTGGATGGGCGGAACAAGAAGGCCATTACCCTGGACCTGTCCAAACCTGCGGGGCAGAAAGTCCTCAAAAAGATGGTTCCCTGGGCCGACATCCTGGTTGAGAATTATAGTCCCGGGACGCTCGAAGAATGGAACCTGGGCTACGAAGTCCTGCGCAAGCTGAATCCCGGCCTTATCCTGGTAAGATGTTCCGGTTTCGGGCAGGAGGGACCCTACAGGAACAGGCTGGCCTACGATAGAATCGGACAGGCCTTCAGCGGAATCGTGTATCGCACCGGTTTTCCCGAAACCCCGCCGGTCTTTGCCGGTCTATCAATCGCCGACTACAGCACGGCTGCCTATGCAGCCCTGGGAGCCATGATTGCCCTGCATTACCGGAACACTATCGGCAACGGCCAGGGACAGGTGGTAGACGGTTGCCTCTACGAATCTATACTGCGCATGTATGAGGGCTACGTGGCTCTTTATGACACGCGCGGCATCATCGGCGAGCGCGCCGGCAACATTCGTCCCTTCGCCATGCCCGGTGGAGTCTTCAAGACCAAAGACGGCAGGTCGGTACTTATAACTATCGTCATGGACCACCAGTTCGGCTACCTGACCGAGGCTATGGGCAGAAGCGATTTGGCGCAGGAACCGCTGTTTCAGACCAGGGAGGGCCGGGTACAAAACCAGGACTTTCTCAACGGCCTCGTTGGCGAATGGGTAGCTACCAAGGCTATGAAAGAGCTTATGGAAATCTCCGAGAAGCACCGCTTTCCCATGGCGCCCATCTACAATGCCAAAGATATTTGTGAAGATGAACATTTCAGGCAAAGGGGGAGTGTCGTGGAGACGGAGCACCCGGTGCTCGGAAAATTCAAGATGCAGGGTGTTACGCCCAAGCTCTCCCTGACGCCGGGTAAGGTTAAGCATGCCGGCCGTGACCTGGGAGAAGATACTGAAGAGGTCTTGAGCCGGATGTTCGGCTATAGCCAGCAGGAGATACAAAAGCTCCGGGCTGAGAAGATAATCTGAGCTTTCGGTTGGTGGTAGATTAGCCGCAGGGTATTGTCTTATATACTTGTCTCGTTAACTCAGAAGAACGATGTTACAATAGGGCAAAAAAGGAATGGGGCATCCAATGGCTAAATTCAATAGTGGCCAAGTTGGAGGTATTTTCTATAAGGCGTCTCCTAAAGGTTTCAGGGGGTATTTCTGGTTATACAAGCTAATTCCCTATCTTGTAGGGTATGATATTAATGTTGCCTTGACAATAACGCAAAGCACAACTGATGTGCCGTGGAACAGAGGTGTGCTTCTGGTCAGTCCATCGGATGACCGACCTCCAAACAAACCGTTCAGTCTTGATTATGAGAATGGCAAGCTTGTTCTGGAGCATCACTTCTGTCATCCATCTCACCGAGGTCAATTCACTTGTACGTTGTTTCTAGAGGAGACAAAGCAGGCCGCAGATGGGGCAGTGGTATGCATTAGGCAAGAACAGGCAGAATTAATAGAAGACTTGAGGGTAGAGTCTTTATACAAGGTAATAGCTTGGACCATAGGTGTTCTCATTGCACTGAGCGGAATTATAGTAGGTATAGTCAGGGCTAGTTAACAGCAAGGTATCGACCTATCGTAACACAGGAGGTGTTCCATGTCCGAAGAATCCCCTATCACGCCGGAAATCAAAGCAATGGTCGGCAAAGAAAAAGTCTACAAAGATTGGGATGAGATTGGCAGAGGAATAATAAAGAGATTTGCCCTTGCCATCGACGACAAGAACGCGCTCTATCTTGACGAAGAATTTGCTAAAAAGAGCCGCTATGAGGGAATTACCGCGCCACCTACCATGCTCTTCGAGCTGAACCACCAGATTGGCGCAGAGCTTGGCGAGGACGGGACGCCCAGAGGCGCCTGGGGCAGGCTGCCGCCTCCTTTCAAGAATGTTATGCGCGGCGGGAACGAGTACGAATTCTACCAGCCCGTCCGGCCGGGCGATGTGGTCACAACTATCAACCGGACGGTCGATATATTTGAGCGAGAAGGCAAGTCCGGGCTCATGGTCTTCGTAATTAACGAACTGACCTATTACAATCAGCGCGGGGAGAAGCTGGGCCTTAACCGTGAGACCATGATATATCCTTATAAAAAAGCATAATGGAGGTTCTCCGATGAGCGGTGTTGCTTTTGAGAATATAAAAGTCGGTGACCAATTACCTCCTTTGACTAAAAATATCACCCAGGTCGGGATGGTAGAATACTGCGCGGCAACCTGGGACTTTGCGCGGGTTCACTACGATAAAGACTATGTCACCAGCAGGGGAATGAAAACCCCGATGGTTGACGGGCAAATGCTCGGCGCTTATGTGGCTCAAATAGTGATGGACTGGATGGGCGGCGCCGGAACGCTCAAGAAACTGAGTTTCCAGGTACGCAAGATGGTGATTCCCGGCGATACGTTGACCTTCAAAGGCACTGTGACCGAAAAGCGTAGTGATAACGGTCAAAAACTGGTCACCTGTGACATCTCAAGCGAAAACCAGAACGGCGAAAGAGTTGTGTCTCCTGCCAGTGTCCTGATTAGCTTTTAAGATTGAGTATTACCCCGAAAATAAAGGTTTAATTCGACTTAGGGGGATTTGAAATCCCTCTCAATCTCCCTTTGCGAAAGGGTGACGCTTGTATTTTCATACTTCGTGGTGCTGGCTGCAAGCCAGAATGGAAAATTCTCATGGGAAACGGAGGTTGACGTGGAATTCAAGACCATCATACTGAAAAAAGATGAGAACGTCGCCACCATTATTATGAATCGCCCTGACAGGATGAACGCCCTTATTCCTGAGATGTTCGGGGAACTGAAAGAGGCTCTCGAAGAAGTCAATACCGATGACGATGTGAGGGTGGTGATTCTCACCGGCGCAGGTAAAGGCTTCTGTACCGGCTCTGACATTAAAGAAGGCAGCGCAGCCAAAGGTCAGGGATTACGGGCGGAAAAGGGCATCGACGAGGTCAGACAGCACATCCGCCACAACCCTCAGAAGATAACCCTGGCTATCCGAAACCTCGAAAAACCTATCATCGCTGCGGTCAATGGCCCGGCGGTAGCCGACGGCTTTGACTGGGCGCTTGCCTGCGACCTGCGGGTCGGCTCGGAAAATGCCCGCTTCATGAATGCCTTCGTCCGAATGGCGCTCTTTCCCAATACCGGCGCTACCTGGCTGCTTCCCAGAATCGTTGGGCTGGGCAAGGCGCTGGAAATACTCTATACCGGGGACTGGCTTAATGCTGAAGAGGCGCACAGGATCGGTGTGCTCAACAAACTGGTGCCTGCCACGGATTTGGAGAGCGAGACCATGTCACTGGCGCGAAAGCTGGCAAAGCAACCGCCGGTTTCCTTAAGGCTGATGAAGATGCAGACCTACCGCGGACTTGACATAAGCCTGGAAGCTGCCCTGGAGCTTGCCGCCGATGGTGAAGCGATGACTCTCAAGACGGAGGACCACAAGGAGGCACTGGCGGCCTTCACTGAAAAGAGGGAACCGAAATTCAAAGGAAAGTAGGCGGGGCCGCTCTTCTATTACTTAGAAAACACCCTTTTTACCATACCGACGAAAATAGAATTTGTAGGGGCGACCCCCTGTGGTCGCCCAAGACAGGGCGATATTTTTCATCGTTTGTGGGTCCGCCTGAGGCGGATGATTTTTGATTTAGCGATGGAGGTGGCATATGAGTGCAAAAGAGGTAATCAAGCCCAAATCATGGCCGTTCTATGACCTCGAAAAGGAAAACTCTCCTCTAGCCGTGAAAAAGGGGAACCTCCTGTTTATCTCCGGTTGCACGGCAAAAGAGTATGATTCGTCTTCGAAAGGGCTTGCTTGTAAAGGCGATATTATAAACCAGGCCAGGGTCATCTACAAAAAACTGAATCTCATCCTCGATGCAGCCGGCGCCACCTTTGCTGATGTGGTCAAAACGGTGGACTATCTCGTACCAGGCGGACTAAAGGAATATGCGGATACAGGGAGAGTGCGCCGCGATTTCTTTGCTGATTCCTTTTCCGCAGCTACAGGGGTGGTAGTCAATCAGTTATTGACGCCCGATGCGCTACTTACAGTCAATTGCATGGCTGTTCTTGGCAACGACAAAAAGGAGATGATTGCCTCAAGCCATCCCCGCTATCAGAAGCTGACCTATCGTGAGGGTGTCAAAAAGGGGAATATTCTATGTGTTTCGGGCACGAGCGCAGCCCATCCGGTGACCAGGGAAATGGTAGGCGTTGGCGACGTCGTAGCCCAGACCCGGCAAATATATGAAAAGATAGGCACGGTCTTGAAGGAGTCCGGTGCCAGCTTCGCCGATGTGGTGAAAACGGTGGACTACATTGCTCCGGGCGGCTTGAAGAACTATGCCGAAACAGGCAGAGTGCGCCGCGATTTCTTTGCTGACACCTTTTCGGCTGCCACCGGGGTTATCGTAAACCTGTTACGACCGGAGATGCTGCTCGAGGTCGACTGCATAGCCGTGCTGGGTAATGACAGGAAGGAAATGATTGCGTCGAGCCATCCCCGATACCAGAAGCTGACCTACCGCGAAGGTGTCAAGAAAGGGAATATCCTGTGTACCTCAGGCGCCAGCTCGGCTCATCCCGTAACCAGAGAGATAGTTGGCACCGGCGATGTCGCAGCCCAGACCAGGCAAATCTATGAGAAAATAGGCACAGTCTTAAGAGAGGCAGGTGCCACCTTTGACGATGTGGTGCAGACAGTGGACTACATCGCTCCCGGTGGATTAAAAGGCTATGAGGCAACGGACAAAATACGAAGCGAATTTTTCACCGACACTTTTCCTGCGGCTACCGGCGTGGTGGTCAACCAGCTTTTGAGGCCGGAAATGCTCAACGAGATAGACACCATTGCGGTGCTGGGCTAATTGCTTGGTTACATAAATAAACGTTACAATGATTCCGCTCGCCCCGTATCAGGTACCCTTCGGCTTCGCTCCTGCCTACGCACAAGGCTACGGCGGGCAGGCAAGGCAGGCTCAGGCAAGCTGTGAACGGGGCAGGCTGTGCCCCTACGGGAACGGTTTCAATGCCGTGGCAATCGTCTACAGCTTGACCAGTTTGGCGTTGTGGACATCCTTAAGAGCCAGGATTTGCTGTCTCTGCTTTTCGGGCAAGGGTTCATCCAGCGCCAGTACCATCAGCGCCGGCCCCCGGGGTTTTAATCGGCCCAAGTGCATGAAGCTGATGTTAATGTCAGCCTCGCCGGTAATCTTGCCCACCGCGCCGATGAGGCCGGGACGGTCACGGTGGTCGCTGAAGAGGAAGTATCCACCGGTCGGCACCACATCCAGCAGGAAGTCATTGACCCGCACAATATGCGTTTCATTGTTGAGCAACGTCCCCGCAACCGCGGTGACTCCGGCGCTGGTGGTAACTTCAACGCTGATAAGGCTGGCATAGTTTCCGCAGGCCGTTTCCTTCTGTTCCGATACAGTTAGCCCGCGCCGTGCCGCCACCACGTTAGCATTGACCATATTGATGCGCTCTTCACTCACCCCTTCGAGCAGTCCGCCCAGAACAGCTGCCTTGAGAGCGGTGGTATCGCAATCGGCAATCTCACCTTCATACTTAATGCGGACGGCGTTGGTCTGCCCCTCGGATAGCTGGCTGGCGAGCCTCGCCAGCGCGGTAGATACCTTGATAAAAGGCATGAGGGCCGAGAGGGTCTCGGCGGGAATAAACGGGGCATTTACCGCATACCGGGGCGGACGTCCGTTGAAAATGTCGACAATCTGGGCTGCCACATCCCTGGCCACCAGCACCTGGGCCTCGGCGGTGGAAGCTCCCAGGTGCGGTGTAACAATAATATTTTCATCGTGGAAAAGCACGCTCTCGGTGGCCGGCTCCTGGGGAAACACATCTACCGCAGCTCCGGCAACCCTTCTTTCCTTAACCGCTTTCGCCAGCGCATCATAATCAATCAGCTCTCCTCGAGCGGTATTGATGATGCGCACCGTCGGTTTCATCGTTGCCAGCTCTCTGGCTCCAATGATACCCCTCGTTGTGCCGGTCAAAGGCAGGTGAATGGTGATGAAATCCGATTCTTCGAAGAGCCTTTCCAGGGGCACGAGTTCAACCTGGAGGTTGCGGGCATGCTCAATGGAGATGAATGGGTCATAGGCAATCAGTCTCATGTCCAGGCCGCGGGCGCGTCTGGCCACTTCCGAGCCGACATTACCCAGCCCGATGACGCCCAGTGTTTTGTTTCTGACCTCGATGCCGGTAAACTTGTTTCTCTGCCATACGCCTGTGCGCAGCAGAGCATTGGCCTGAGGAATGTGGCGCGCCAGTGCAAGCATGAGGGCAACGGTGTGCTCCGCCGCCGAGATGGTATTGCCGGTAGGAGCATTCACCACCACAATACCCTGCCTGGTTGCTTCTTCCACATCAACGTTATCCACGCCGACTCCGGCACGGGCTATGACCTGTAGTTTTTTACCCGCCCCGATGACATCAGCTGTAACCTGTGTCTGGCTGCGGACAATCAGGGCATCGTAGTCACCGATGATAGACATCAGCGCTTCATGCTTCAACCCTGTCTTTATGTCAACCTGTGCGCAGCCACGCAGAGCTTCCAAGGCCTCTTCTGAAACCGGGTCGGCAACAAGTACTTTTAGCTCCATATTATTTCACCCTATATGAATATTTTTTGGCAGCAATCTAATGTCCTGAGTTATAAGACCACTACATAATTCAAGATTCCCATGTTATTACAGAAAACGCTGGAAGAGGGTCGGCACCCCTCTTAGACACCCCGACTTGGCGGCCCTGTTTTTGTAAAGGACTTCAGACTCAGGCTACTAATCTAACCCGGGAATAAATTCCAAATCCCTCCTCAATCCTCCCCCGTACCTGATACGGGGAGCCTGCCCTGAGCGAAGTCGAAGGGGAGAATGAGAGGGATTTTCAAATCCCCC
>JACPPQ010000088.1 GCA_016190925.1 Chloroflexota bacterium
GGGGTATCCAGCGGGATTTTCTATGACAATAATAGACATTGAAATTAAGCCATAATCGCGTTTCGCGGGAGGCTCGGATTGGACACGGAGGTTGTTATAGTCTATCATGGTGGGCAAATGCACTATTTTGCTTATGGCTCAAATCTCAACAAGAGACAAATGCAGGAGCGTTGCCCGAATTGTAAACCCATGTTCCTGGCGACACTGCATCACTACAAGCTGATTTTTACCGGATGGTCCAGGCAGTGGCGCGGGGGAATAGCCAGCATCAAGTCGTTCAGAGGCGGGAAAGTCCCCGGCGCTATCTACGAGCTTTCGGAGGCGGAGCTCAAACGGCTGGACAAATATGAGGGCTACCCCGATGTCTATACCAGGATGAAGGTTATAGTCAACAACGAAGACGGAGAACCCGTGGAGGCTGTGACTTATATCAGGCAGGGGCAAATCGAGGAGACGCAGCCTTCAAAGGAATATGCCGAAGTTATGAAGCAGGGATACATAGACTGGGGAATAATCTAGTGTAGTGTCTCAGTAACACCTTAACAGTGTGTCATTCCGTACCCCGTATCTGGGTACGGGGCAAGCTTTGATACGGAATCCAAGTGGGGTAGTGATACTGGATTCCCGCCTTCGCGGGAATGACAATATGCGTGCGATGATTGTAAAGTAATCTCTGGGACACCACACTAGTAATTGCCCATGCGCCTGAAGCGGACTTCACCCACCCCACGATATTTTGGCACTACAAACTCCGGTCTACTAAACCTGGTTAAGACTGCCGTTCTCCATTTCAAAAGCCCGTGTGGCAAAGCTTATCAACCCCAGGTTATGAGTCACGATAATGAAGGTGACTCCCCTGGAATTGATGTCGAGGAGAATAGTCATTACCTCCTTCTCAGTCTGGCTATCGAGGTCGCTGGTTGGTTCATCTGCGAGGATAAGCTGCGGCTGATTTATCAACGAACGCGCAATTACTACCCGCTTCTGCTCCCCGGCGGAAAGCTGTCTCGGATAAACATCCATTTTAGCGGCCAGGCCCAATGTATCGAGGAGGTTTGCTCCACGTTCCGCGGCACCCCTGCCATTTCCGTTAGCAAAAATAGCCGGTAAGTTGACATTGTCTTTTACTGTGAGGGAGGGGAGAAGACTTGGAAACTGAAAAACGAAGCCCATCTTACTGCCTCGCAGGGATGAGAGCTGTTTATCGGACATTTCCGCCAGGTCTACATCGTCCACCATTACGCGGCCGGAGGTAGGTCTCACCAGTCCGGCCGCCAGGTTAAGCAGGGTGGTCTTGCCTGTTCCCGAGCGACCAATGATGACAATGAATTCCCCGGGCTCAATTTCCAGACTGACACTGCGCACCGGAGTGATGGTATTTTCTTCATCCAGGTGAAAGTCTTTGGTGACATTATCGAATGACAGCATCTTTTACTCCCTCATTGCTATAGCCAGCTCCTGCCTGCTCAGGCGAGTAGCCGGTATCAGGGCCGACAAAGTTACAGAGATGATTGCCAGCGCCACACCGGCACTGAACAGGCCGATGAATGACGGAATCGAAGGAAAAAGAAACGGCATCTTCAATGAGCCGGCAATCATATCCTTGAAAGTATAGAGGCTAAAGGCAGCCACAGCAATACCGGCAACGGCTCCGCCCAGGGCTAAGAGAGCAGCCTCGGTCAATACCGAGCGAAAGATAAAGTTACGGGTGGCTCCCACCGCTCGCAAGACCGCCATTTCCCTCCGGCGCTCATTAGCTGCCATGGAGAATACGATTCCAATCAGGACCATTGCCACTGCCCAAACAATTACCGTTATGGCGAAGAAACCCCAGAGGAGGCCGTTCATCTGGCTCCTGAAGGCGCCGAACAGCCTGGGGCTTTCGATAGCCACCAGGTTCGTATCCTTGCGAATCTGAATGGCTACACGGTGGGTATTCACTTCGGAAGCCACTTTAACCATAATGGTGGAGATTACATCCGGATTGACCTTCAATGTCTCCAGCGCGGTAGTCACGGAAGACTTCGCCATATCCATGGCTGTGTCCAGCGCCATGAACAAAGTCTGGTCAATGCCGGTTCCGGTAGGCTCCATGACGCCCATAAGGGTCATATCATATCCGTAGAGCTCGATGTACTTTTCACCCTCAGGCACGAAGATATAAGTCCCCCCGATTACTTCTCCTTTAGCCAGTCCCCTGCCCAGGTTCTTCTCCAGCCACGGGGTGAGGGTAAAGTCGGTTGACGGGTCATAGACTACTATGAACATCTCGGATACCGCGCAGCATGGAGAATCGAACATGGAAGCCAGGAAAATTTGAGGGGAAACAGCTTCCACGCCGGGAATGCCGGCCACCTTTTGAATATTTTCTTTGGGCATCCACACCTCGGTAGGTTTCCCCATCAACAGGGCTGTCTCCACCTTGGTCTCAGCGCCTTCAGGCACTACCAGTATATCCGCACCGAGGCGCTTGAGACCGGAGTCCAGACTATACCGGGCGCCCGCTATAACAAGGGTGGTGGTCAACAGGAATCCGGCAACGCCCATCACCACCAAAAAAATGGCGATGCTCCGGAAACCGCTCCCACGAATGTTTTTCAGTGCCAGCCTTATCAGGTGCATCGCTCATTCACTCGCTTTCCGAGACAGTACCAGCCCCAAAAGACTTATTCCAACCGCAAGTCCGCCCATGCTGACCAGCGCCGGTTTCATCGTGGTAACACAGGTCATGGTGGGCGTCTGGCAGACACCGATAAGACCGGAAGGAAATGCGACGGCTATACCACCCAGGACTACTCCGAGAACACTCAAGCTCGTCAGGTTATTTCTCCGGCGACTGGCCGTCATCATGGCTCCCACCACAAGCAGCGGGACCGCTGCGCCGATTTCAGCAATACCGGTCCAGTGACATTTCATCGAAGCCTGGTTACCATTAGCCAGTGTCACGAACTTGCCGTGGGACTGGCAATCGGTGAACGTTGGCACCACAGCAATAGCTATGGCAAGAACCAGAAGAGCTATTCCAAATACCTTAAACATCCTGGACACCTCCTCATTGAAATACCCTGTATAATTAATATATTACTGCCTGTATTATGGCCGATGTAATACGTAGGATTACGTAAATAAACCTCAAATTATACCTATCTTTCTGTACAATGGAGGGTCAGTTCACCAGTGGTTGACAAACTCTCTATTTCGGAATAGGATTTCTACAGTAAAGTACACCACAGCAAGCTGTGATGTAGAAGGTGAGCCACCCCACCCCGAGGCTAATAACGAGGCCGCTTTCATCCTGCCAAAGGCGGGTATTCAGCAGAAAGTTTTATAAAACCGCAGAAAGGGGAATCCGAGCCGTGAACATGATTAAAATAACCTGCACCAAGTGTAATGCCGTGGGCAGCATGTCCCTGATAGACCCGAATTACGAGGGTCCCTTCAAGTGTTGGAAGTGCAGAGCGTATTACAGACTTTCCATCCACAATAGCAAAGTGGAATCTTTAGAAGCTTTCAGTGAAGAGGAAATGAAGCATCAGGAAGAGGTTGAAGCGCTGAAGGCGAAATTCAGGAAGGGCGGAGGCGGCTCATAGCCTGGTTTCCCGGCTGTTGTTTCCCTCTTATCAAGGTCTATGAATTCTCTAAGGAAGTTGGAGAACAAGTTGTTCAAGAAAGTCCACGTTTTCAGAGTGAAGCCCGGACAGGAGCTTGCCGGTGAGATTGCCCGCTACTGTCGTGATAATGCTATTTCCTCTGGAATAATCCTCGGCATCATCGGTTCGGCGGAGAGCGCCCGGCTCAACTTCATAAAAGAGCTACCCGGCAAATATGTTGGTAAAGATTATGCCGGGCCGATGGAGATAGTCTGCGCCCAGGGTTCCGTGGCTTTGAAGGGTAGCGAATTAATCATTCACATTCATATCCAGCTCTCCAGGGAGGATGCGTGCTGGGGAGGACACCTGGTTGAGGCCAGGATATTTTCCACGGCAGAGGTGGTTATCGGCGAGCTTGACGAGCAGCTTCGCCGCTACGCCGACAAATATACGGGGCTGAATGAGCTAGAAGCGGCTAGATAAATATTTGCGTACATAAAGAGACGAACAAATTCTATAATCCGACAAAATATTGATACCGGAATCTCAAATTCGAAATTCGAATATCGAAACTCTAAACAAATTGTCATGTGCCTGAGGCGCACTCACGAACGATGAAAATATTAACACCACTGGATACCGACTTTCGTCGGTATGGTAAAAAGGGTATTTTCTAGGTAAATTCATCCGCCTCAGGCGGACGAGTGACACAAACGTTTTGGACATTTGAATTTTGAAAATTCGGATTTGTTTAGAATTTCGGATTTCGTGCTTCGGCTTTATTATAAAAGGTTCTACGGCGCGGGCGACTCAGGTGGCGGTGTAGAAGTCTCCGATGCAGTGGGCGGTGGCGGGACATAGTGGAAGAATGGAATCCACCGTGAAAACGCCGGGGAAAGCAACACAAAGACTACCGCGTGAAGCACCAGGTAGGTGCGCACCGCTATCAGCGCCGTCCGCCTGACACGAAGTGACCTCTCACTTCTCCATACATCCAGCAGTTGTGAACCCATCAGCCCCAGGCCGATGCACACAGCCCCTACTGTCGGATAAAAGTAGTAAAGATAGGTCAATCTGTCCGTTATCAGGTTCAGCGGTATCCAGACCAGGTAGGTGCTGGCAAACCACGCCAGCCCGAAGATGGCGGCATTGTTCCCCTTCCTGGCGCGAAATACCATGTAGACTACCGCCGGGATAATGAGCGCCCAGACAGTAAAGCTGATGGTCCCGGTGTACACCGGCTCATAGTTGTAGTACAGGATGTTGGGTCGCAGGAGCCACTCCCAGGGCCGCGTTGCGATTTCAGTGGGGAATTTCTCAAAAGTCAGGCTGCCGCTGGCAGTAAAGATGTGCTTGATTCTGGCGATGGGGTCGGAAAACTTACCGTTGACGGTGTACTCGAACAACGGCAAAAACAGGAAAAAGAAAACAGGGGCGATAACCAGCCCCGCAAAAAAGTGCCGTACCCGGTTTCTTCTGACCAAAAACCAGTGCAGAAACATGGCAGGGAGCACCAGGATGCCGCCCACCTTTGCCAGGGCGCTCAACCCCGCCGTTATACCGGACAGCAGATATCCGCCCTTCAGATAGAGTAGAAATGCGGCCAGCATGAGGGCAACATTATAGACGTCGAGCATAGCCACGCTCGACTGAATGAAGGTGAGATTTTCAAAGGAGAGCAGAAACGTGGCAATCAGCGTTGCCTGTTTTTTCATGCCGAGCCTGCGGCAGATGAGGTAGAAAAGGACGATAACGATGCTGCCGAATACTACCGAGAGGAACCGCCAGCCGAACGGGTTGTCCCCGAAGAGCTTGATGCCTCCCACTATTATCAGCTTGGCTAAATCCGGGTGCTCCTGGCGTTGTGTGCCATTGCCTTCGATGATGGAGCGGGCATCGGTGACATAGTGCTGTTCATCGAAGGCTGTCGAGCTGGGTTGCATTATTATGGCAAAGTGAAAAGCCAGCGTTACGGCCAGCATCACACAAAGCCAGAAGTGCTCCCGCTTCGAGAGTCGTTTCTCTTTCAATTCCTTATAATCCTAATCCAGACAAGCCGGAAATTCGAAATATTAAATTCGAAATCCCTTCGGCAAGCTCAGGGCAGGCCGAAACAATTTGTCATTCGTCTGAGGCGCACTCACGAACGATGAAAATCTTAGGTGCGTCTTTGCGAGCAGTCCTTCAACCGAAGGCCAGCGAAGCAATCCCTATTATAGTCGTGTGAAGACCGTTCGGTCTTCTTAAGTCAAACACCGAGATTGCTTCATCCGCCAGAGGCGGATTCGCAATGACATTTCAGCGTTTGGAACCAAAATTTTTTAGCTTCGAGTCACGGAGTAGATTAAAAATATCTATCGTTTTCGCGCAGGGATTGCTATCTCCATGTCACCCACGTATTAAGCAGATAGTTCCACAGCGTAGCTACAGCTATCCCCACCAGGTTGGCCAAAAGATAATGCATTCCGGCGAAATTATATAGAAGAGAAAGAACCCCAACCTTGATGCCTACCCCGGCCAGGCAAATCAGGTTAAATTTCCAGAAGCGATTGAGCTTCGCCTTGACTCCTGGGGAACGGCGGTCGCGGAAGGTAAAAATGTCATTAAGGGTAAAATTGCTGATGATGGCGGTTTCCGCGCTAAGGGCCGAGGCCAGTTCCACCGGTCTGAGTCCGCCTATTCCGGCGAGCAGGTAGAGCATTCCTTCATCGACTCCCACCCCACTTCCGCCGACCATGCAGAACTTGACGAATCGCCACAGCTCTCCCGTCCTGCGCATGAGGCTGTAGACATGCTTCAGATATTCTACCTGCTGGCGGGTGTTAAGTTTGCTCTCCCCTTTGGTGCGCGTCCTGAAAATGTAGGGGACTTCAGCCACCTTATCGAAGTTTCCCAGCAGTAGTATTTCAAGCAGAATCTTGTAGCCGAGGGGATTGAGCTTTGCGTCTGTTACCCCGCGCTTTCTGAACATAAAATAGCCGGACATGGGGTCTTTGACGCTCCTCGTAGATGGCAGAAGAAGATGCGCTATCAATATAGCGCCCTTCGACATGATGCGCCTGATGTGGTTCCACCCCTCGCAGCCCCCGCCGGGAACGTAGCGGCTGGCAATCGCTATATCAGCCCCGTTGTCAAGCGCTTCGAGCAGGGAAGACAGAAGCTCCGGCGGGTGCTGGAGGTCGGCGTCTATCACCGCAACGATATCCGCATCAACACGTTCCAGTCCATCGACTATTGCGGAAGCCAGTCCCCTCTTGTCTTTGCGGACGAGCACATCGACAGGGTATTTATTTGACAATGAGCCAGCTATTTCAGCCGTCCCATCTTTGCTATTGTCGTCTACAAAAAGGATGCGATAGTCATTGCCGGAAAGGGCTTTGTGAATTCTCTCAACGAGAGGGGTGATATTGTCCCGCTCATTGTAGGTAGGGATTATGAGTGAAACCTTGCTCATTAAGTCACCTCAGGGAATAGCGTCCCGCGAAACGCGCCAATTTTTCATACTGTAAAGCAATTCCGCACTGCGGGGCGTTGACCCCGTATCAAGTACCCTTTGGCTTCGCTCAGGGCAGGCTCCGCGTGCGGCCATCCGCCTGAGGCGGACGTCCCCTTGGAAACCCTGTTATATTTTAACCCTTCGACAAAGCTCAGGACAGTCCCTGCGCCCCTCCTTCACTAAAGTTACGGAGGGCAAGCA
>JACPPQ010000090.1 GCA_016190925.1 Chloroflexota bacterium
CTCATGCCCGCCTGGATTCCGTATCAAAGCTTGCCCCGTACCCAGATACGGGGTACGGAATGACAGACATTGTTAAGGTTTTACTGGTACACTACACTAGGTAAATACAAGCGTCTCCCTTTCGCAAAGAGCTTGCCTGAGCCTGCCCTGAGCGAAGCCGAAGGGTACTTGATACGGGGGAGATTGTGAGGGATTTTCCCCTGGGGAGATTGAGAGGGATTTCCAAATCCCCCTAAGTCGAACTAAACCTTTATTTTCGGGGTAATCAACCGGTAGAATGAGAGCACTCCGTAAACTCAATGAACTAAAGTAACTAAAGAGGGGGCAATGGAGCGGAATTTTAGCTTACTTATTGTCGATGACGATGTGACGCTGGCATCAAATCTGCAGGATATCCTGGAAGATGAAGGGTACAATGTAGCCGTCGCCAATGATGGCAAAACGGCTATCGGCCTTTGCGCAAAAGATAATTTTGACCTTGCGCTGATAGACCTCAGGCTTCCCGACAGGGCAGGCGTAAGCCTGGTGAAAGAGCTTACAGACTTATGTGGAGAGACAGAGTACATTATTATCACCGGCTATGCCTCCGTGGATACCGCCGTAGAAGCCGTGGCGGAGAAGCAAATCATAGCTTATGAAACCAAGCCGCTGGATATGGAGCGGTTTCTTAACCTTGTCAGGCAGGTGAGGGAGCGGAAATGGGCGCAGAAGACGCTGCGGAAGAAAGAGTCTCAGCTTGGCTTCATACTGGAACGGACGCCTTGCATACTGTGGACTATGGACAGGGAGTTCAGGTACACTTCCTCCATGGGTGCAGGGCTGGCTGCCCTGAAACAGCTTCCTGACGAGATTGTGGGAAAGACCCTTTTCGAAGTTACTGTTTCACATGACCCGGATTCCCCCGTTATACTGGCCCACCGGCGGGCAATGGCCGGCACGCCCGCAACCTACGAGATGGAGAGAGAAGGAAGGGCATTATTGTGCCACGTCGAGCCTTTGCTTGACGAGCGAGGTGAGATAGCCGGGTTGATAGGTCTTGCGATGGACATCACGGAGCGTAAACGGGCAGAAGATGAACTGAGAGCCATGTCACGGCGGCTTGTGGAGCTCCAGGAGAAAGAGCGCCGTGCCATCGCACGAGAATTGCATGACCAGACCGGCCAGCTCCTTACTGCCCTGAAGATTCAGCTGGACAGAATTGCCCATTCCCCGCCAGAAAAAGTGTCCTCCTTTAGCGAAGATGCGCAGGCGCTGGTCAATGAACTTATGTCTCAGATACGCAATATGTCGTTGGATTTGCGACCGAGCATGCTGGACGACCTCGGCCTGCTACCGGCCTTGCTCTGGCACTTCGAGCGATATACGGCCCAGACGCATGTGCGTGTTGACTTCAAGCATTCGGGGCTTCGTGAACGCCTGCCTGCTGACGTTAGCACCGCTGCCTACCGCATTGTACAGGAGGCATTGACCAATGTGGTTCGCCACAGCGGCGTTAACGAGGTCTCGGTGCAAGCCTGGGCAGACCATAATGCACTATTTGTGCGAATAGAGGACAAGGGGTGTGGCTTCGATATTGAAACCATGCCCGCTAGTTCGTCCGGTGGCGTTAGCGGAATACGGGAGCGTGCCCGCCTGTTAGATGGCAAGGTGGAAATAACATCGGCTCAGGGAGCTGGCACTTGTATTCTTGCGGAGCTGCCTTACTCAAGAGATGATGACAAACAAACGGGAGGAGATTGAAATGGCAACCATAGTTCTTGCGGATGACCATAGTATAGTCAGGCAGGGAATAAAGTCCCTTCTGGTGGGAGAGCCTGATTTTGAGATTGTCGGTGAGGCAGGTGACGGTTTTGAGGCGTCTCAGCTTATCGAACGCCTTCAGCCTGATGTGGCGGTGCTGGACATAATGATGGAAGGCATCAATGGACTGGAGGTTGCCCGTCAGATAAAGAAACGTTCGCCGGGGACCAGCGTTGTAATGCTGTCGATGTATGGCAATGAAGCCTATGTGCTTGAAGCGCTTCAGGCCGGTGTAAAAGGCTACGTTCTCAAAGGCTCTACCTCGGAGGATTTGGTGCGCGCCATCCGCGAGGCGGTGGCCGGCAGGCACTACCTCAGCCCACCCCTTTCGGAGACTGCCATACAGGCCTACATGGCAAGGGCCCAGAGCAGCACAATGGAACCCTACGATACGCTGACCACCAGGGAGCGCGAGGTGCTCCACCTTGCCGCTCGAGGCTGCAACAATGCTGAGATTGCCGAAAAGCTCTTCATTAGCCGCCGCACTGTTGAGGTCCACCGTTCCAGCATGATGCAGAAGCTGGGTCTGAACAACCAGACCGAGCTGATACGCTATGCCTTGCAGCGCGGCATTCTGGCAGAAAGCTAGTCTACTGTCTCGTAAATGACTTGACAGATAACGTCTCGCTACAGGGGAGAACCAGGGTGATAGTGAACATCATAGACTACCCCTCACCC
>JACPPQ010000010.1 GCA_016190925.1 Chloroflexota bacterium
CCAGACGGATTCCCCGCCTGCGCGGGGAGTGACAAGCTGGTGATTTTCTTATTTTCGGACAACCTCGGACTGAAGGGGGATTTGAAAATCCCTCTCATTCTCCCCCGTATCAGGTACGGGGCAGGCTTTTACGAAAGGGAGACGATTACTTCTCACATGGGCATGAATAGTAAAGCAATTCTATTTTAAGACTATTAGTGACAAACTCGATGAACTCCGTTCCGGTCTTTGACATCACCCACTTTTCTCTCTACAATGCATAATAGTCGCCTCGGAGGTTTGGTTCATGAAGTGCCCGGTCTGTAAGATTGACATGATTGTCGTCGAGTACAAAAAGATTGAGCTCGATTATTGTACCAAATGCTTTGGCGTCTGGTTCGATTCCGGGGAGCTGGAGCTTATGTTGCATGGTCTACTCGGCGAAAAGGCTTTTCTCTCACAACTTCTGACTGGTCACAAGGTAGAATCGGGGGAAAAGAAGCGCAAGTGCCCTATTTGCGGTAAGAAGATGGACAAGGCCATTGCTTGTAAAGAACCCCAGGTGCTTATCGATGCCTGCCCGCGGGGGGAGGGGCTGTGGTTCGATGGCGGGGAAGTTGAGCAGTTGGTCAAACAGGCCTGCGCCGCCTCCGGAGAGGCGGAACAGGATGCCATCTCATTTCTGGCAGATGCTCTCCATGCCAGTGTTGATAGTCCGAGGATTAACACCAGGAATACCAGCAGTTAAAAGCAATTTTGCGTTTTGAACTTTTAATTTTGAATCCGTTTAAATTGGAGGTAGACCATGAATGTCGGACTTTGGGTGCTCATCGGGGTTATTGTTGTTCTGGCGCTGATAATGGTTGGAATGTACAACAGCCTGGTGGGACTACGCAATCAGGTCAAGAATGCCTGGGCGCAGATTGATGTCCAACTCAAGAGGCGTTATGACCTCATTCCCAACCTGGTGGAGACGGTCAGGGGATACATGAAGCACGAGCGTGAGACGCTGGAAGCGGTGACCAAGGCTCGAAACGTGGCTGCGGGAGCCTCCTCGGCGGGCGTGGGCGAACGCTCCAAGCTCGAAGGAGAGCTTAGCGGCGCACTGGCGCGGTTACTTGTTGTCGTTGAAAGATACCCCGATCTCAAAGCCAACCAGAACTTCCTTGCTTTGCAGGAGGAACTGACTTCTACAGAGAATAAGATAAGCTTCTCACGGCAGTTCTATAACGATTCAGTCTTACGGTATAACAACAAGACCCAGATGTTTCCCTCCAATATGATGGCCAGTATGTTCGGCTTCAAGCAGGGAGAGTTCTTCGAGGTCAAGCTGGAGCATGAGAGGGAAGCCCCGAAGGTCAGCTTCGCTTAGTTTTAACATGTGGGAACAAATAAGGGCTAACCGCATAAAATCGGTCATCCTGGTAGTGGCAATGGGCGCGCTGCTGCTTGCCCTCGGCTATTTTCTGGGACTTCTATTCTTCGATAGCGAAACAGCCGGCCTGGCGATTGCTCTAGTCGGCTGGGCTTTCATGAGTTTGATAGCGTACTTCCAGGGCGGCAGTATCCTGCTGTCCGTCTCAGGGGCGAGAAAAATCAACAAGGAAGACCATCCCCGCCTTTATAATATCGTCGAGGAGATGAAGATTGCCTCCGGCCTCGCAAGAATGCCGGACATCTATATCATTGACGACCCAGCTTTGAATGCCTTTGCCACCGGCAGGGACGAAAACCATGCTTCTGTTGCCATCACCTCAGGCCTTTTACAGAAGCTCAATCGCGATGAGCTTCAGGGCGTCATCGGCCACGAGATGTCCCACATCAAGAACCGTGACGTCCTCCTGATGTCATTGCTCTCCGTGCTGCTGGGCACCATTGTCATCCTGGCGTATTATGCATCGAGGATGCTCTTTTATGGCGGCGCCGGTTCGCGCGGAGGCAGGCGGGGTGGTTCTCAGGGAGGCGGCGGGCAAATCATAATCCTGGTCGTTGCCCTGGTATTTATGATATTGGCGCCCATTGCAGCCCAACTCATCTACTTTGCCGTGTCCAGGAAGCGGGAATACCTGGCAGATGCTTCATCAGCGCTTTACACCAGGTATCCCGCAGGGCTGGCTTCGGCGCTGGAGAAGCTTGCCACCTCGAATACACATGTCAGCACGGCCAATAAGGCTACCGCTCCGATGTATATTTCTAATCCCTTACAGAAAAAGGGGGCGTCTATCGAAAGTCTCACCGCGACACATCCGCCTATTGCCGAGCGCGTTCGCATCCTGCGGGCCATGGGCGGAGCCTCCATGGTCGACTATGAACGTGCTTATGAGAAGGTGAAGGGACGGACCGGACCCGTACCGGCATCGGCGCTGGCGGGCGCTGGCGCAGTGGGGCTGCGTCCGGCATCGGCGGAAGCCCTTCAACCGGGACTGGGCGAATCTGAAATTGAACGCGCCCGCGAGACGTCCGACCTTATGTGGCGGATGAACAGATATCACACCATCACCTGTAGCGGCTGCGGCACGAAGTTACGACTGCCCCCCAGCTACGATGAGGACTCTGTCAGGTGCCCGCACTGCGGCACGGTAAATCCGGTGTGATAATCGCCTGTCTTTGCGATTCCGCTCCAAGCGGGCAAAGCGCTCTTCACCGGACACTATCAGTGCGCGAGGTTTCCGCGTCTCATTCACTATGAGCGGCTGATACACCATCACTCGTGCTGTTTGATAATGCGAACTGCCGTGGCCTTGAAGCTTACGTGGACTTCTCTTCCGGCAGCCAGCCCCATTTCCTCCGCCGATTTTCGGGTTACCAGCGCCCGGAGCGGGAAGCCGCAGTCAACCTTTATTCTGGTTAAAGGCCCCGCAGGGACAAGTTCGGACACTTTGCCTCTGTACATGTTCCTTGCGCTGCTTGGCTCTCGTAATAGGGACAGCGTTATATCGTCAGGACTTATCATGGCATACACCTTTTCGCCCATTGCAAAATCGGAAACTGACTGGAGAGTTGCGCTACTCCCATCGAGGGTGATTGTGCTGAGACCGTTCTCTTTTCCTGTCACCACTCCCGCAAAGATGTTGTTTATGCCTACGAATTCTGCCACTTCCCTGTTCTGAGGCGAGCCGAAAACTTCTGCGGGGGTGCCTGTCTGCAAAATCCTGCCATCGATGAGCACGCCGATTCTGCTACCCAGGCGCTGCCCCTGGGACAAATCATGGGTCGTCATCAGGATGGTTGTCCGGCGCTCATTGATGATTCGTTCGAGGATAGCCTCTGTTTTGGATGCGGAGAGGGGGTCGAGGTTGGCGGTTGGTTCATCCAGCAGTAGAAGTTCAGGCCCGGTTACCAGCGCTCTCGCAATGGCTATCCGCTGCGTCTCGCCGCCGGAGAGCGTCCGGGCATTTCTGTCCCGGTACCGTCTCATGTCCACCATCTCCAACGCGGCCTCTACTTTTGGCTTGATATCCGTGTTCCCTTCATGCCGCCATTTCAGCCCGCAAGCCACGTTGTCGAACACGCTCATAGTGAACACCACGGGCTTCTGGTGCACGCAGGACATGCAGCGGCGCGCTTCCAGTTGGTCTCTTTTTGAGCGGGTTACATCCATGCCACCGAAATGTATGTTGCCAGAGGCCGGCTGGTCCAAAAGGTTTATCAGCCTCAGCAGCGTTGTCTTGCCGGCGCCGGTCGGCCCAATCAGGACAAAGACTTCACCGCGCTCTATCTTAAGATTTATGTCACTCAAAACGCGGCGTTCTCCGAATTGCTGGACCACACCCGCGATTTCTAACAGCGCCATTGAAGCTCACTTCTCCTGTAGCCGGTTCAGGGTTGCGTTTACCGTAAGCCCGATTACCAGCAGTATTATGCCCAAGGCAATCGATAGCTCGATATCGCCTCTGGATGTCTCGAGGGAAATTGCCGTGGTGAAGACCCTGGTGAATCCCCTGATATTGCCGCCCACCATCAGCGCCAGCCCCACTTCTGAAATTGCCCGTCCGAAGCCCATTATCACCGCGGCCATTACCGCAAACCTTGCTTCTTTGAGCGTGAGGATGCCTGCCTGGAATCTGCTGGCGCCCAGGGAAACGGCCGTCTCGGATATGGCTTTGTCGATGGCGCTCAGGGCTGAGATGATGAGACTGAGCATCAAGGGTGTTACCAGAAGCACCTGTCCTATTACCATAAGTGCAGGCGTGAATACAAGGTTCAGCCCGCCAAGTGGCCCCGCGCTTGAAAAAAGCAGGAAGACCAGCAGCCCTACAATGACGGTGGGCACGCTGAATAAAGTTTGAATTACGTTGATAAGGGCCCTCTTGCCCCAAAAGCGATTGAAGTGGATGAGGCCGCCCAGAGGCAGCGAAATTGCGGTGGAAATGGCACAGGCGCTCGCCGAAATTGCCAACGACCGGGAGGCTATCTCTACCACTTCCGGGTCGAAGGATGCAATCAGTTCTACCGCTTTGACCAGTCCCTGCCAGATTTCTTCCATACTAGTCTACTGTCTCGTAAATGACTTGACAGATAACGTCTCGCTACAGGGGAGAACCA
>JACPPQ010000093.1 GCA_016190925.1 Chloroflexota bacterium
GCCCAATTTAGCTTCCACTTTACATAACTCTAAAAACGAATATTTATATTTGTCTAGCCTTGATTCGTTTCCTGTCAAAACATAATAGCACTAATGTTCTATTATGTCAAGAAGCTTTTGTCGTATTTTCCCCTTATAAGAACCGGGCAAGGCTGATTTGCGATTAACCCCTGTTTCTGCTAGTCTAAATGTCGAGGAATGTTTGCGGGAGGCTGCATATCAAAGAAAAATACGCTGAAGCCGGGGTCGATATCAATCTGGCTACCAGGGCGAAGAAGCTGATTGGCGAGCATGTGCGCTCCACCTTCCGGCCAGAGGTTCTGGGCGACTACGGTTTCTTCGGTGGAATGTTCGAGTTCAAGGGCTATCGTCATCCGGTGCTGGTGTCTCATACGGACGGCGTGGGCACCAAGCTCAAGATTGCCATAGCCATGGACAAGCATGATACCATCGGTATAGACATAGTGAGTCACTGTGTCAACGATATCCTTACTACCGGGGCCGAACCGCTCTTCTTTCAGGACTACATCGCGCTGGGCAAGATGTCGCCGGAGCGTGTCGAGTCCATCGTCAGGGGGCTGGCTCAGGGATGCAGGGACGTCGGTTGCGCGCTAATAGGCGGGGAGACGGCGGAGATGCCCGGCATGTATGCCGGAGACGATTATGACCTTGCGGGCTTCATCGTCGGGGCGGTGGAGAAGGAGAATATCATCACCGGAAGCGCAATCAAGGCCGGCGATGCCATTATCGGCCTGCCTTCGAGCGGGCTGCACACCAACGGCTACTCGCTGGCGCGCAAGATTTTCGGTGAAGACCCCAAAATATTGAACACCCGGGTTCAAGAACTGGGCCGTACCCTCGGAGAAGCCCTCCTTGAACCGCACATTTGCTATTTCCGGCAGTTGAAGCCGCTCCTGCCCTCCGTCAAGGGAATGGCGCACATCACCGGCGGTGGGCTGCCCGGCAACGTATCGCGCATTTTACCCCAGGGTGTGGCGGCCGATTTTCACGAAGGGTCCTGGGAAGCGCCTGCCATTTTCAAGCTGATGCAGAAGAAGGGCAAGGTCGATACCGAGGAGATGTTCCACGTGTTCAACATGGGCATTGGCATGGTGGTGGTATGCTCCCCTGATGACGCTGGCCGGTTTACGCAGACTGTGCCGGAAGCCAGGGTGGTGGGAGAAGTTTTGGAGCAGAAGGGCACCGAGCGGGTGGTCATTGGGAAAATACGCTCATCCAGGCAGGGGAAGGTGGGATAGAAAATTAAAGTTCAAAAGTCAAAATTACATATTGTGCTAGTCTCACGTGAAACTGTCACCCCCGCGAAGGCGGGGGTCTACTTGTGTTGCATGAAGTGGATTCTTCGCCTACGCGGAGAATGACAGAACTGTGTTAATATTTTCATTTTGCGTGAGTCCTTCAGAGGAAGGATGACAAATTGTTTGTGATTTGGCTTTTGGTGCTTGGGATTTGACTAATTGGAGGTCTCATGGAAGTCTATCTGGGCATCGACATCGGGTCGGTGTCAACCAAATTAGCCGCGCTGGGCAAGGATGACCGTCTTATTGACAGCGTCTATTTGCCGACACGGGGCAAGCCCATCGATGCTGTGCAGGAGGGCCTCAGACGCATCAGGCAGCAGCTATCCGCCGAAGCCCAAATCTGCGGCGTGTGCACCACCGGCAGCGCCCGTTATCTTGCCGGTGTCATTGTCGGCGCTGATTTGGTGAAGAATGAAATCACCAGCCACGCCGTGGCTACCCTGCACCATATACCCGAAGTGCAGACCATCATAGAAATCGGGGGGCAGGACAGCAAAATCATCATCATCCGGGATGGGGTGGTAACCGACTTCGGCATGAACACGGTATGCGCCGCCGGAACAGGCAGCTTCCTCGACCACCAGGCGCTGCGACTCAATATGGGCATAGAGGAGTTCAGCCAGCGTGCGCTGGCAAGCAAGACGGCAGTGCGTATCGCAGGACGCTGCACCGTATTCGCCGAATCGGACATGATTCATAAGCAGCAGATGGGGCACCGGCCCGAAGATATACTGTACGGGCTGTGCCAGGCTCTTGTGCGCAACTACCTCAACAACATCGGCCTGGGGAAGGAACTCAAACCCCCGATTGTTTTCCAGGGTGGGGTGGCCTTCAACCAGGCGATAGTAAAGGCTTTCCAGGAGGAGCTTAAGACGGAAATCATCGTCCCGCCCCACCACGAAGTCATGGGGGCAATCGGCGCGGCGCTGCTGGTGCATGAGGAAATCGAGGGAAACAGAAACGGCAGGAACGAGAGCCTGTTCAAGGGCTTCAACATAAGCGAGCTGAAGTACCACACATCATCCTTTGAGTGCAAGTCATGCGCCAACCGGTGTGAGATAGCCCAGCTTGCCCTCGATGGCAAGGTACTGGCCCGCTGGGGTGGCCGCTGCGACCTCTGGGAGCGGACGCCGGGAAGTTAGGGGTGCTCAATACGGCTATTTTCCCTGCATTTTCTCGCATGAGGTTCACTTCTCCCGCCAGTTGTTGTATAATCAATTCTGTGTGCCTTTCAGGGATTGACAAAAACTGGCGCAGCTTGGTACGGAGCGAATCCCTGAGCACTAACGATGTAGTTTTCAGCTTTCAGCAATCAGCTTTCGGGGTCAGGGGAGGGCTGAAAGCTAATAGCTGATAGCTGATGGCTAAAAATCAAGGAGAAAAGAACTAAATGATAATTGCTGTAGATGCTGCGGGCGGAGACTACGCCCCACATGAGATAGTCAAAGGGGTAATAAAAGCCGCGCAGAAACTTGATGTGCAAATCCTGTTGGTGGGCAAGAAACCGATGCTCCACGTGCTGGCGGGCCGCCACCTGAGCAAACTCCCCATAAATATCGTGGAGGCCAGCCAGGTCATCGAGTTTAACGAACACGCTGTCGAGGCTATCCAGAGAAAGACTGACTCATCGATAGTTGTCGGCACCAAACTGGTCAAGGACGGAGTGGCATCGGCCTTCGTGTCCGCGGGGCACAGCGGAGCGGTGGCAACCGCAGCCCTGCTCATGCTGGGCAAGATAGAAGGCGTCCCCCGCCCTGCCGTAGCCACCTTCCTCAACTTTGCTTCGATGCCCACCCTTCTCCTCGATGCCGGCGCTAACGCCGATTGCCGCCCGGAACACCTGCTGTGGTTCGCTCACCTGGGCAGTCTCTATTTCAGTCGGATGGTCGGCAGCACTTCGCCACGCATAGGGTTGCTCAGCAACGGCGAGGAAGAGACCAAGGGCAGCAAGCTGGTTAAAGAGACGCACGGCCTGCTGAAGTCCAGCAGCCTTAATTTCATCGGAAACATAGAGGGACATGACATACCGCACGGAAAAGCGGATGTGGTTGTCACCGACGGCTTCACCGGCAATGTAGTCCTCAAGACACTGGAAGGCATGACCGATACCTGGCTGGCCTCGCTCACCCAGGCGGGACATGTCTTTGCCAAGGCATATCGGCATCCGGTGGGGGCTACACAACGGGATATAGGAATGACTTCCTGGACCAAGAAGCTGGACTATCGTGAGTACGGGGGGGCCTGCCTTCTCGGGGTGAATGGCAATATCATCATCTCTCATGGTCGCAGCCAGGCCAAGGCAATCGAGAGCGCTATTAAACTGGCAAAGCAGACTGCCGAGGCGGACACCGCGCGCCTGATTAAGGAAAAGACCGCCGATTTCGCCAAAGCAAGGGCTAAGGAGACTCCGGAACTGCTGGCGGTGCCTGCGCTGGGACTCAGGCCGGGGTTTGACGCTGCTGCGTAGACTCATGCGTCTGAGATTGCTTCGGGCTCCCGCTTACGCCTAAGGGCTACAGCGGGCAAGTCGCCCTCGCAACGAAAAATTGGATGACTATTAGATTGTCGTAGCCAGGGCCAATCAGCTACCATGAAAGTCACCATCATCGATGATAGCATTGCTAACAAGTGCGAAGGCCACTGCGGAACGGACTGGTCTTCCGCGGAATCACGTGACCTGGCTGCCCGTAGAATAGAAGAGCGGTTCGGCGGCGGCATAGACCTGGAATACGTCGACCTGTCCAGCCCGATGCCCACTAACCACGCCCTCAAGTTCAAGAAGATGGCCGGGCACGAAAAAATCCCTCTCCCCTTGCTGCTCCTCGATGGTCAACCTAAAATTTCAGGGCAGTTCGATATGCGCCAGCTTTTGGACGCCATCGAAACCGAGCTAGAGGTAAGACATGAGTGACAACGAGTACGAAATCATCATCATCGGCGGCGGCCCGGCGGGGCTAACGGCAGGAATTTATGCTTCAAGAGCCAGGCGCAATACCCTGCTTATAGAAAAGGAAATAATGGGGGGACAGATAGCCAACACGGAGCTGGTGGAGAACTTCCCCGGCTTCCCCGATGGTATCAACGGCTACGAGCTGGGGCCAAAAATGGGTGAGCAGGCAATGAAGTTCGGCCTTAAAATGCAATTCGGGGAAGTTACCGGCGTGGAACTCCGCGGAAACCTCAAAATAGTAAAAACCACTGACGGAGAGTTCTCAGCCAGGGCATTGATTATAGCCAGCGGCATGGAGCGCAGCAAGCTGGGAGTTCCCGGCGAAGAAAAGTTTGCGGGCAAGGGCGTCTCCTACTGCGCCACCTGCGATGGCGCTTTGTT
Organism: Chloroflexota bacterium; assembly: GCA_016190925.1. GTDB lineage: Bacteria > Chloroflexota > Dehalococcoidia > Dehalococcoidales > JACPPQ01 > JACPPQ01. Next base: position 4,654 of record JACPPQ010000093.1, read on the forward strand.
CAGGGATGTGCCGGTAGCCATTGCCGGAGGCGGCGATAGCGCTATTACCGAGGCATTGCACCTTGCCAGGTTTGCCTCCAGGGTCTATCTCATCCATCGCCGCGACCAGCTACGCGCAACGAAAATACTCCAGGAAAAAGCCTTCGCCGAGCCGAAGATGCAGTTCGTCTGGAACAGCGTGGTAGAAGAAATCGAAGGCGAAGAGATGGTCAAGAGGCTCCGGCTGCGCAACGTCAAAACAGGCGAAAAAACCCACCTGGAAGTTTTCGGCATCTTTGTGTCCATTGGCTTCAAGCCCAGGACAGAGCTTTTCAAGGGCATTGTCCCGATGAACGAGGGCGGACACATTATAACCAATGAAAAGCTGGAGACCGCCGTCCCCGGAGTTTTTGTCGCCGGCGATGTGCGCCAGAACTCCGCATGGCAGGCCATCACTGCTGCGGGGGATGGCGCCACCGCCGCCATCTTTGCGGAGAGGTGGCTGGGGTAGTCTTTGCCGTTAACACCACCATATCTTTGCGAGGAATAACGAAGCAAACCACAAATGAAAACAAAACTCATTTTAATTGGTGGGTTACCCTAGCGCTTCCCCACCCTACTTTACTATGAGTTGTTGTTAAACATCCCCATTTGTGGTAGCATTTGGAACAATCCAATTTCCAGATTGCATAAGTTCTACTGAAGCCATCAGGAACAAAGCGCGTGAGCCAACCAACACCCTACGAGTTTCGAGACCCAGAAGAAATATTACGACACCTGCTGGAGAAAAAAGCAAAACTTGCCGAATGGTTTGACAAGCGGCTTACGTTGGATGAGATTGTCCGCTGCAGCGTGGGTCCCAATACCTTTCGAGCCTTTCACAATAGACTCGAACGGCCGTCCTTGGGTTTTAGAAGTTGGGCGTCAGCGGAGCTGAAAGACCGGGAAATTACCAGTGAACTTGTAGCAACAGGTTCCCAGTCACAATACGACGAATGGGTAAGAAAGTTTAGCGGCAGGTTGTCTCACACATGGCAAAAGCGAATGGGCTATGCCATGCCATATGGACCCGGCAGGAAATTGCCCAACCTGCTCCTTAAGACGTTTATCCTGTGGAATGAGTTGACCGACGTCCAGCGTTCCAAATTGCTATATTATCTACATATCCCTTTGGACAGTTACACTCTGGTGGGAATTAGAAACTGTGTCAGTGACCTCAAAATTCTCAAGACCGCAACTATGAAGTTTGTTAAGGACGAGACCACGTACAACCATATTCAGTATGCCATCAGAGAATTAGCGCACAAGGCGGGAGTTCCTGCGATATACTTTGATGTTCTTGCATGGAACATGCGTCACTGACCATCAAATACTCGTGTCTTCCAAAACGCTGCCTTCCTTTTCCTGTCGTTTCTAAGACACCAAATACACACAATTGTGTACCATCTCGGTCTCCATGGGGAGGCAGGTACCAAGAACTTTCCCCTCCACGCATACTATTTCTTTCCCCTCGCCCTGTCAATACCTTTACTGCGGTTCTCCACTTACCAAAATTCAATAAAATTCACTCTTCCCTTTATTGCTATGGTAAACATGGTAAAGTATAATATCAACAGTAACTAGAAAGGGGATTATGCAATGAAGGTTATTTTCATGCAGGACGTCAAGAACGTAGCCAGAGCCGGTGAAATCAAAGATGTAGCTGACGGCTACGGCCGGAACTACCTGCTGCCCAAAAAGCTGGCGGCTGCTGTCGGTTCTCAGAACATGAACACGTTGCAGGCGCAGCAGAAGAAATTTGCCAAACAACGGGCCGCCGTTGAAGCTGAACTGTCGCAACTGGGCCAGGACCTTGAGGGAAAGGAAATCACCATCAAGGCCAAGACCGGTGGTAAAGAGCGTCTTTATGGCTCCATCACCAGCGCGGACATCGCCGCAGAACTGGAGCGCGCTTTTGCCCTGGTCGTGGATAAGAGGAAGATTGAGCTTGACCAGCCTATCCACCAGCTTGGCAACTATGAAATTCCTGTCAGGCTTACCGGTGAGTTGATACCTAAAATCAAGGTTAATGTTCTGGCGGAGGACTCGGAGGAGGAGAAGGGTGCAAAACCAGAAGCTGCCGCCTCATGACATTAACGCCGAGGAAGCGGTCATAGGTTCCCTGCTGATAGACGGCTCGGCAGCCTACCAGGTTGCCACCTTCCTTCAGCAGCCGGACTTCTACAGCGAGCGGAACATGCTGCTATACGGGGCGTGCCTCTCGCTGTACCAGCGCAACGAGGCCATCAACCAGATTACCGTTGCCCAGGAGCTGGACCGGCAGGGGAAACTTGAAACATGCGGCGGCGTAGCCTATCTCAGCCACCTCATTTCGATTTGTCCTACCTCGCTGGACATCGAGGAGTATGCCCGCATCGTTAATCGCCTTTCCGTGATGCGCCGCCTGATAGAGTCCGCCGACCGCATTGCGGAAATCGGCTACAAGGCAGACCCGGATGTCGACGCAAGTCTTAATAAGGCGGATGATATCCTTTTCAAATTGCGCCATGGTCAGAGCGACAGAGGCCTGGTGCCCATCCGCCAGGTGCTCAACAAATACTTCGAGGGCGCCGCTACCGTTGACGGAGCGCAGAGCATTGAGCGGTCGACCCACATCCCTTCGGGATTCATAGCGGTGGACGACTTCCTGGATGGTTTCCAGCGCTCCGACCTGGTAATTATTGCGGGTAGGCCTGGAATGGGCAAAACCAGCTTTGCCCTGAATATCGCGAGGAATGTCGCGGTGCAGCAGAAAGCTACCGTCGCCATGTTCAGCCTGGAAATGTCCAGGGAATCCGTGGTACAGCGTCTACTGGCAAGCGAATCAGGGGTTAATTTAAGGCGGTTCCAGATGGCCTCTCATCCGGAACACGAGGAAAGAAGAATCATGGATGCCATTGGTGTCCTTTCCGAAGCGCCGCTCTATATCGATGACTCGCCGCAGGTCCGCGTGGTGGAAATGCGCAGCAAGGCCCGCCGTCTCTTCTACGAACGTGGAATCGACCTCGTTATCGTCGATTATCTGCAACTGATGCAGGGAGACAGACGTGACAACAGGGTGCAAGAGGTGAGCGAGATATCCCGCTCTCTCAAGCTGCTGGCACGCGAGCTCAATGCGCCCGTTATCGCAGTGTCCCAGTTGAGCCGCGCCGTGGAGTGGCGCTCAACACACCGGCCACAGCTCTCCGACCTGCGTGAAAGCGGCAGCATCGAGCAGGATGCTGATGTGGTGGGATTCATTTACCGCGAGGAGATGTACGTCCAGAGGGAAGATTGGGATGCCCAGCACCCCGGCGAAGAATATCCGGAGGGCATCGCCGAATTTATCATAGCCAAGCACAGGAACGGACCTACCGGAGACGTCAAACTGCGCTTCCGCGGCAGCGTAACCAGATTCGAAAACCTTGAAAATATTTCTTCCGAAGAGAAGAGCTTTTTATGAAGCAGTTCGCGGGTTTCCCCGCCAGGATGCAGTTCACCTCGATACCGAACTTCTTCTTCAGCACGGTGCTACCGCAAATGACAGATATGGCAGAGCTGAAGACCACCCTGCACATCTTCGAGGTGTTGTATCGCAAGCGCGGCTACCCCCGGTTTACAACCTTCAGCGAGCTTTCGTCGAGCATAAGCCTTATGAGCGGCCTGAGAGAAACAGGTAAGCCGCCTGAAGATGCGCTGCGAGCCGCCCTGGAAATGGCTACTACCAGAGGGACACTCCTGCACCTTGAAATGGACGGGGACAAAGCCCCGGAAGACATATATTTTCTCAATGCCGAAGAAAACAGAAAAGCGGTAGCGAAAATCCGGAACGGTGAGCTTACTCTTACCGGCCTGAAAACCACAAGGTATCGTGAGGAGATTGGGACACAGGAAACACCCGATATTTTCAGACTGTACGAAGAGAACATCGGGATGCTCACGCCGATGATTGCAGAGGAGTTGCGTGATGCGGAGAAACACTATCCCACTGAATGGATTGGCGATGCCGTCAAAGAGGCGGTTAGCCATAACAAGAGAAACTGGAAGTATATCGCGGCCATTCTGGAACACTGGTCGTTAGAAGGCAGAGGCGATGGAACACATCAGCGAGATTCTTCAAAGGATGCAGACCCAGACAAGTACATCAAGGGCAAGTACGGGCACCTGGTCAGACGCAAGTGAAGCTAACGAGTCCACACCAGGCGCGGACTGCCCAATCTGCAAAGGGGCAAAGTTCGTCCATCCGATGTTGCCCTCCGGCAAGCCCGATTTCAGCAGGGTTGTTTCCTGTCGCTGTGCCCGAAGAGGAACCGGGAAGGAACGCCAGGACAGCCTGCTGAGATACAGCAACCTGGGCGCGCTGAGCCGCTTTACCTTTGACAGCCTGCTCCCGCAGGGGGTAAGCGGAAATCCTGCCAGCCAGGAGCGCTTTGGTCACGCCTATGAGGCTGCAAAGGCGTTTGCCACCGAGCCAAAAGGATGGATGATACTGGTTGGTCCCAGCGGCTGCGGCAAGACCCATTTGGCGGCAGCCATTGCCAACGAGCGCATCAAACGCGGCTCCCCGGCCTTTTTCATCACCGCCGCCGACCTGCTCGACCACCTGCGGGCGGCCTACAAGCCTGAAAGTGAAATGCCTTACGATGAGCTCTTCGACCGCGTGCGCAATGCGCCTCTGCTCGTCCTGGATGACCTGGGCACGCAGAGCAGCACGCCGTGGGCGAAAGAGAAGCTCGACCAGCTGCTGAACCATCGCTACAATAGCGGCCTGCCTACCGTCATTACCACCAGCACTCCCGTTGCCGAGCTGGAGGAGAGGCTCCGCACCCGCCTGGCCGATTCCAGGCTGTGCCGGATATATGTCCTTGACGTCAAGCAGGACATGCTGGACTACGGCAGCACCCTGGATATGGAGCTTCTCAAGGGCATGACCTTCGAAAAGTTCGACTGGCACCGGGTCAATCTCCCGCTGGAGCAGCGCGAGAATCTTGCGGCGGCATACCGCCTGGCGACCGAGTTCGCCGGGTCTCCTGATGGGTGGCTGGTATTCATGGGTGTCACCGGCTGCGGCAAGACCCACCTTGCGGCGGCAATCGCCAACTACCGGAAACAGGCAGGGCAGCCGGTGCTTTTCGTAGTGGTGCCCGATTTCCTCGACCACCTGCGTTCCACCTTCAGCCCGGAGAGCAAGGTGTCCTACGACCAGCTATTCGAAGCGGTCAAGACTGCGCCATTGCTTATCATGGACGATTTTGGAGAGCAGTCGACCACGCCCTGGGCAAAAGAGAAGCTCTACCAGGTCATCAACTACCGCTACAACGCGCGGCTGCCCACCGTCTTTACCACACGCTATTCGCTGGAAGAAATCAATGCTGAAATAGAAAGTTCTATTAGCTCGCGGCTGGTGGATGCCAAGCTCAGCACACCCTTCAACATCACCGCGCCCGATTATCGAGGGGATGTCCATTCCGCTCCGGCTCAGCCCAGGACTTATCACAGGGGTAAGAGAGAGCGGCGGGAGTAGTAGATGTGGACTCCCCTTTATGTTCACCTTGCAATCCTCTTACTGTTCAAAGTAAAATGTGTGCAGAATGATAAACCGTGCTGTGCTGGTTTTGAACCAAAACTACGAGCCGCTGAATATTTGCCGGGCGCGCCGGGCGCTTGTGCTGGTCCACACCGGCAAAGCCGAGATGCTGGAGAATGGCACCGGCTTTGTCCGTTCGGCCAATGCGATTTTCTCCATACCATCGGTAATCCGGTTGGACTACATGATTAAGCGGCCGCGCAATTTCGGGACCAAGAAGCTCTCCCGCTACGAAATTTTCAGCCGCGACCACAACACCTGCCAGTATTGCGGCAAGCAGTCCCACCAGCTTACCCTGGACCATGTGATGCCACGGTTCCGCGGTGGTGAGCATACATGGGAGAACGTGGTGAGCGCGTGCATACCGTGCAATCGTCGCAAGGCAGGCCGGACTCCCGCTGAGGCCGGAATGAAGCTGGCGCACCGGCCCTGCGCGCCCCATAACAACGGCGGTTTCCACATCCCCCACAACTACCTTGAAGCCAAGCAGGAATGGCAGAAATACCTGCCCCGAATGAACTAATGCAAACGCATTAAGTACATGGATTAATTGTCATCGAGCTACGAGATTGCTTCGCCCCGCCGAAGGCGGGTCTCGCAAAGACAGAGCAATTCAACTTTATTTTTACAACCAAATATTAAAAGATAATGAAGAACAACGATAATCCGTCTACAAAAGAGAAGAACTCACAACTTGACATAACACGTTTGACGAAATCTACCTGGGACCTGGCGCGGGAGGCAATTCAAAGCGGAAAGACTGATGACGCTCTTCGCTTTATGGAGCAGGGCCTCAACCTGTCAACGAAGCAACAGGATAGCCTGGTTTCGTTTGTCGGAATGGCCGTCACCCATCTTGCAGGTTGCGGCGAGGAGCGGCTGGAGAAGCTCTACAGGGAGAGGTACACTCCCAGGGCAAAAGAATGGATTGCCACTACGCCTGGAGCAAAAGAATCCCTCGAAAAATTTGTCTCGCACATGGCAAACCCGCATACCAAAATCGTCATCACTGAAGAGCCAGGGCGATATGTGATGAGTCTGGACCCCTGCCGCACCGGGGGCAGATTGAGGAGGGGCCTGTGCGCCGGTCTATCAGACTCAGCCGATTTCAAAATCGGGGCAACCAAGAGAGCCTGGCCGTGGTCCTGGGGCAAAACCGGGGTCTGTTACTATTGCGTCCATAGCTGCCTGCTGTTTGAGATTATCCCAATCGAGCTGCGCGGTTACCCGATTGCCGTCATCAATTATGCTGATAAGCCTGAAGACCCCTGCGTTTTCTATTTCTACAAGCAGCCGGAGCTAATTCCCGAGGAATATTTTACGCGCGTCGGGAAGGTCAAGACGATAAAATAGCTCAGCTTATTGGCTACCCTCCACGGTATTTTGTCCGTTCTCCTCTATCTTTTGGGCGTTGCCCGTTGGCTTCTGGTTATTGCCCGCAGATTTTTTGACGTTGTTCGCCTGCCTCTGGGCAACGTCCGCAGTTTTTTGACCGCTTTCCGCAGACTTCTGGCTGCCCTTCCGGGACTCAATCGCTTTGACCTGGCACAGTGGCATTTCCTGCTGCGCCTTGCTCTCCTCGAACTGCACCAGAACGGTTTCGGACAGAGGGTTGCCGCTCAATACGGTTGCTTCCCCTAGAGGGGTGGTCACCTTCTGCCCTTCTTTGGGCATCTTCCCTTTCATACAGCGGTACATTTCATGCTCATAAGTAAGGCAGCACAGCAGCCTGCCACACACCCCCGATATCTTCATCGGGTTAAGAGGCAGGTTCTGTTCTTTCGCCATTTTGATTGAGACCGGGGCGAACTCGTTCAGGAAGCCTGCGCAGCACATGGTCCGGCCGCACCTGCCGAAGCCACCCACCAGTTTGGCTTCGTCCCTGGGACCTACCTGCCTCAGCTCTACCCTTGTCTTTAATTTGGCAGTCAGTTCCCGGACCAGCTCGCGGAAATCGACCCTCTCGGCGGCGCTGAAGAGAAAGGTTAGCCTGGTGCCATCGAGATTATACTCCGCGGAGAGAAGCTTCATCTGCAGGTTTAGCTTGTTAATCATCTCTCTGCAAACGCCCATCGATTCCTGCGCCTTTTTCTCCAGTTCCAGTGCCCTCTCGATGTCAACAGTATCCGCTTTTCGCACGACAGGTTTCAGAGGCTCATCTAGCTCCTCATCGGGCACCTCGCGCGGAGCCATGACTACCTGCCCTACCTCCTGCCCCCGGGCCGTCTTTACGATGACCCAATCGCTGAGTTTTACATCGATTTCCAGCGGGTCGAAATAGTACAGCTTGCCGCCTTTTCTAAAACGCACACCAACAATCTTAGCCATGACTTAAAACGGTGACATTGCTCACCGCATCCCCCTTCTTTGGTATATTTAGCATCAGCACCTCGAGCACCAGCCGTGCGTTGACATTCTTCTCAAGCTGATTTCTGGCCGCCTGGATACCATCGATGACAGCCTTCAATTGAGCCAGACTGTAACCCGCAGCACGCCGGGCAAAAACATTTGCAAAGTCGATATTTGTAATGTCACCCTCACACTGCGATTTTACCAGCAGCAGGTCGCGCCACCAGAGCATCCACAAGTCCATAACTTCCTGCACCTCTGCTCTGCTGTGGCTGAACTGGGTGGCCAGTTGCGCAGCGTAAGCAAAACGCTCATTGTAGTCCCCGTCGATAACCTCGACCAGTTTCTCCAGCCTTTCATCACGCTGCTGGAGCAGGTTGCCATCGTTGTTAGCCGAAAGCGCCCATCCCAGGCAACCGCGGCAAAGCCTCGCCAGAAGCCTCGCTTTCTGCGGCTCCACCTTCCAGCGAGTGATGAGCGCCGACTCCGCCTCCTTTATTCCCAGAGGACGCAGTTCGAGCCGCTGGCAGCGCGAGACCACCGTCGACGGTAATCGCGACTCGCTGAGAGCCAGCAGGATGAAAGTCACTCTGCCCGTCGGCTCTTCGAGGGTTTTGAGCAGGCGGTTAGCAGCCTCCATCGAAAGCCTTTCCGCGCCGTCGATGATGAAAACCTTGTTCCTGCCCTCGAAGGGAGGCAGGCTGGCGGAATGCTGCATGTCTTCTATCTGGTCGATGCCTATTTCTGTCCTGAGCTTACCCTCCGCCGAATCCTCGCCGGGTATAAGGCGTATGACCTGCACATCCGCGTGCTTGCCGGAAGCCGTCTTCTGGCAGGAGACACACTCCCCGCAGGGCGCTTGAGGCGAATCGCAGTTCAGCGCCTGCGCCAGGTTCAGCGTGAGCGTCATCTTGCCCACGTGGGCCGGGCCGACCAGCAGATAGGCGTGAGACAGTGTTCCCTTCTCCAGGCCGCGCTGGAGGAGAGAGACAATTTTCTCCTGACCGATTATGTTCCACATACCAACTGCCTAAACAATCCCTCATGTCCGCTTGCAGGACACCACTGGGCGACCACAGGGGGGCGCCCCTACAAATTCTATTTTCCAGGCAATATCAAAAATCAAAATTTTGAACTTTGCTTTTTCAACCTTAAATGTTAAGCGTCGCACCTCGTCAGGTCTTCAAGAGTTTCTCTGCGGCGGATAATGCGTGCCTTGCCGTCCTTTACCATGACGAGCGCCGGTTTGAACGCGGCATTGTAGTTGCTGGACATCGGGATGCAATATGCCCCGCAGTCGGGTACGGCCAGAATGTCGCCCGGCGAGATAGGAGGTAGGTCAATATCCCGTATCAAAATATCTCCCGACTCGCAATACCTGCCGCAGATGGTGACTGTGGGTTTGGGTTCTTCCTCACTCGGCACCCTGTTGGCCAGAATCGCCTCATACCGCGAGCCATAGATGGCCGGGCGGATATTGTCACCCATTCCCCCATCCACCGAGACATATCGCCTGATTCCGGGGATATCCTTCACCGCTCCCACGGTGTAAACCGCTACCCCCGCCTGCCCCACGATGGCTCTGCCCGGCTCGACCACCAGGGCGGGTTTAGCCAGCTTCAATTCCTTGCACTTGCTGACAACTTCTGAGGCAATTGCCTCGGCGTAAGCGGAAACGGGCGGCACCGGAGCATCCAGCGTGTACTGGACCGCCATTCCACCCCCTGTATTCAACTCATTCAACTCGAAGCCGTGTTTCTGCTTCATCTCTGCAGCGAAGCGCAGCGCCACATCAATCGCCTGTCTGTATGGGTCCATCTCGGTGATAAGCGAGCCGATATGCAAATGCAGGCCGAGCAATTTCAGGCGAGGCATAGACATCGCCCTGGTTACCGCCTCTTCAAGGCTGGCGAGTGGAAAGCCGAATTTTGTATCAAGGATACCGGTGGAGATATATTTGTGCGTATGGGGGTCAACCGCCGGGGAAAAACGCAGTAATATGTCTACTGTGCGCTTCATTTTCTCTGCTATTTCGCCAAGCATGGCAAGCTCATGGAAGTTGTCCACCACGACACGTCCGATACCCCATTCCAGCGCCTGCCTCAGCTCCGCCGCCGATTTGTTATTGCCGTGGAAGTAGACCCTGTCCAGGGGGAAGCGGGCCTGTTTGGCAATGCCTATCTCTCCGCCGGAGACTACGTCAAGTCCCAGCCCCTCCTCGTTTAGTAGTCTAATCAGCGAAAGGTTGGTGAATGCCTTGCAGGCGTAGATAACTGTGGTATCCGGATAACGGCTGCCGAATTCCCTGCGGAACTCGGCGCATTTGCCGCGCAGCGTAGTTTCGTCGAAGATATAAAGCGGCGTACCGAACTCAGTGGCGAGTTCTACGATATCACACCCACCGATGGACAGGTGGCCACGTCCGTTCACCTGAGCCGTCAACGGGAATAAAGACAATATTGGCGCTTTCTGCATTAATTGGTCTCCCAGCTAAATGTTACCAATGCCAGCCAGCGAAGTCAATCGGCGGAGAAGCCAGAAGTCAGAATTCAGTAGCCGGAAGCCAGTAGAAGAATTTGTTGAGTTGGTTGAGTAGAAATACAGGGGATGGAATCCGTGAGCCTTTTGAAGCACCGCAGGTGGCAAATTTTAAGGTTATATTGTATAGTAATGAGAATACGAGCAGAGGTTGAACGATGAAACCGAATGCGCTCTATTACGGCGACAATCTTATCTGGTTGCGGAACCATGACAAGTTTCCAGGTGAATCGGTTGATTTGATTTACCTTGACCCGCCCTTCAACAGCAACGCTGATTACAATGTAATCTTCCAGGAACCCGGCGGTGAAGAGTCCCAGGCGCAACTGAGGGCTTTTGGCGATACCTGGGGATGGGATAGCGAAGCATCAGCTTTAGCATTGCAAGAATTGAGCAACGAAAAACTGGAGGCTGCGCGACTCATTGAGTGGATTGCCAACCGCGGAGACAAATCATCTAAGAGTATGGCGGCTTACATCGGGATGATGGCAACCCGGCTACTGGAACTGTATCGCGTATTAAAAACCGATGGCTCTATATATCTGCATTGCGATTCGACCGCAAGCCACTATTTGAAAATGCTGATGGATACCATATTTGGAATGGATAACTTCCGCAATGAAATTGTTTGGAAGAGATTTAATTTTCATGCTGACGCTAAGAGGTTCGGGAGGGTTTCGGATAGAATCCTTTTCTACACCAAAGGAGACAACTATCGATTCAATAGATTGAGGACAGATTTCTCGGAAGAGTATATCGAAAGCAAATTCACTCATTATGACCCCGATGGAAGGCGTTTCCGTCTGGATAATTTGAATCCTCCAGCCGGGCGAGGCCCCGTTTATAAATATCACGGTGTTACCAAAGCCTGGCGGTTTACCAAAGACAAAATGCTGCAATTTGAAGCTGAAGGAAAGATATACACTGATAGTAAGGTACCCCAATTAAAACGCTATCTGGACGAACTTGAGGGACAGGCTATCCATGATATGTGGATTGATATATCGCCAATCAACTCTCAGGCAAAAGAGCGACTGGGCTATCCCACGCAAAAGCCCCTGGCGCTATTAGAGCGAATCATCCAGGCGAGTTCGAGTGAAGGCAATGTTGTCCTTGACCCTTTTTGTGGCTGCGGGACTGCTCTAGTCGCCGCCCATAAATTAAATCGTAAGTGGATTGGAATCGATATTACGTATTTGTCCATAGACCTGGTGGAGCAACGCCTCATCGATAGTTTCGGCGAGGTTGTCAGGACCACTTATAGTACCTACGGCGACCCGCAGGATGTTAAGTCAGCGCAGGCACTGTGGGAGAAGGACGCTAAGGAGTTTGAGCTATGGGCTATACGACTTATTGGCGCGAGACCCAGACCAAAGGATGGGGGAGTAGATGGGGTTCTGGGTTTCATAGACAAAGACCGCAAGGTCCAGAAGATTGTTGTACAAGTAAAAGGCGGCGAAACTCTTAATCCAGGCATGGTTCGTGACCTAATCGGGACGGTCGAGAAAGAAAAAGCTGCTATCGGGTTGCTGATTACCCTTCACAAGCCGACATCAGGTATGACCGAATTAGCTGTCCACGCGGGAGTTTACAAGTCAGAATTCTGGAATAAATCGTATCCTCGTATCCAGGTACACACAATCCAGGAACTCCTGGTAGAAGGCAAACAGTTCGACTTGCCGCCTCAAGTTAGTACGTTAAAAAGGGCGGAGAGAGTCAGAGAGCAAGGCCGTAACGGGAAACTTCTATAGGCTACCGCCTGGTAAATTGACACCTCCCTTCGCACCCCTTTACAATAATACTTAAGTCTTTTTAAGGGGCAAGATTTTGTATCAAAAGACCACCTTAGGCAACGGTCTGCGCATCGTAAGCTCCATTGTCCCACATTCGCCATCGGTCACTATCTGCTTCTTCGTCGGCGTTGGTTCCCGTTATGAACCGGACCAACAGGCCGGGGTCTCTCATTTCATCGAGCACATGGTCTTCAAGGGCACTCCCAGACGCCCCACCTCCAAGGACATCTCCGAGGCAATCGAGGGCGTGGGCGGAATCCTTAATGCCGGAACGGATAAGGAGATGACCGCCTACTGGTGCAAGGTGGCTAAGCCGCACTTCGGGCTGGCACTGGACGTGCTCGTGGACATGCTGCTTCACTCGCTGTTTGCCCGGGAAGAGGTGGAGCGGGAGCGCCAGGTTATCATCGAAGAGCTGAACATGACCCGAGACTCGCCCTCGCAGCGCGTCGATACCATTATCGACGAGCTTCTCTGGCCTAACCATCCGCTGGGACGGGATATAGCGGGGACCGCCGAATCGGTAACTGCCATAACCGATGAATCGATGCGGAGTTACCTGGCTACCCACTACCAGCCAGATAATACAGTGGTTTCCGTTGCCGGAGATTTCAGGCATGAGGACATGGTAGACGCCATCGGTAATGCACTGAGTGAATGGAGCGGCTGGAAGCCTCACGCCTGTTTTCTTCCTTACAAAGAGCAACTCAATCCACGGCTGTTCATTGAGAACCGGGAAACCGAGCAGGCGCACATCTGCATCGGTCTACCGGGGGTATCCATTCTCGACCAGAGGCACTATGCCCTGGACCTGCTCAATGTAATCCTGGGCAAGGGGATGAGCAGCCGCCTTTTCACTGAAATCCGCGACAAGCTGGGACTGGCCTACAGCATCAGCAGCTATTCGGAGCACCTTCTCGATTCCGGCGCCCTGACAGTCTATGCCGGCGTCGACCCGCAAAACCTGCGTACTGCTTTAACGGCCATTATGGAGCAACTCCGCAAGCTCAAGGAGCCGGTCCCGCAGGCCGAACTGACCAAGGCGAAAGAGCTCTCAAAGGGAAGATTGCTCATGAGCATGGAGGATACTCGCAATGTTACTGCCTGGACAGGCACGCAGGAGATTCTCATGGGCAGAATCCTGACCGTGGACCAGATAATATCGATTGTGGACTCCCTGACCGTCGAGGAGCTTCAAAAGGTGGCCGAGGAGGTGCTGCTGGAGGATAAGCTGCGGCTGGCGGTGGTGGGGCCGGTAAAAGAGGACGCGCCGCTGGGGGAGCTTCTGAAGCTGTAGCAGGTTGTCATTGGTGTCCTTCCACGCAGGAATCTGTTTATTCCATGTTGCAATCAAGCTGGCAGATTAGTGCAGGGCAGATGCACAGGTCCGCCGGGGGCGGATGCCACCGTTTTTCTGTGCCATCATGATAGCCAATGCGAATTAGTTGCCGTCATTTTTTTAATTCGCCAGCCGGTCATGACGGCTGGAGCGCCAGTCCAATCCCTCAAACTCATCTCATTACCTTCATCGATTGATTGCACAAAATGTTCTTCTATGCTAATTTTAGTCTCGATTAACCGGACTGATTTTGATACTCATGGATGTCAATGTGTTAACCAGCATGTCCAGGTGGCTCCAGGACTGCTCCATGTCCCGGGATAGCTGTTCCATCCTGGGCAAATCCTGCGTGAATAGCGAAAGCGCGTCATTAATGTCCCTTTGAAGCTTCAACAGGTTTAGCCCCTCTCTGAACAGTATGGCGGAACTTTCAATGACGCTGAGAAAACTGTCTATTCTTTTTTGGACTACTACTGTCTCCTGCCTAATCTGCTGTTCTGTGCTGTTGAACCCACTCCATAGCTGTAGCTGCATGTCGATGTATTTAATAGCCTGCGTCAGCGCTGCCTTCCTGGTCCTCACGATTTCCGGCTCAGGGTCGCTGAATGTTCTCAGCGTATTGGAATAAGAGTTCTTCAGCTCGTTCGGCCGGGCCGTTTCCTTTTGAACCTTTTTTTGAAGCTCCTCTATGGAAGTAATTTTCTTCAGTAGATTCTTTCTGATGTCTACTCTCCTCCCGGAGAGGTTCTCATATGATATGGTGACTTTTTCAAGTTCCTTGACCACATTGTTCAGCAATTTTTGTTTATTGGACTCCTTGCTCGTTTCAATATCGGCTCTCAGCTTGTTAACCATGTCTATGTTCTGCTGAATCTCTTCAAAGACGGAGTTGTCCTGCTCTTTAACCTGGTTCACGATTTTCTGCGTGGCCGTTGCCAGGTCTTGCGGCATGGCTTGAACAGGGGAACAACCTATTGTTGATAGAGGCCCAAGAGCGAATACGGCGATGACTGTAAATACCGTTTTCATCGATACTCACACCTCCTTCCCGCCATCTTTACGTCTTAAGTCTAGCGAATGTCAGTGACAGCGTACTGTCAAAAAATCGTGGGCAATCAGGACATTTTGGAATATTTTTTGACTATTTCCCCGGGCGGTCATATACTAAGATTCTCATAATAATCTGGACGCAGGTCTCCCCCTTTGAAAAAGGGGAACTGAAGGGGGATTTGAAAATCCCTCTCATTCTCCCTTTACGAAAGGGAGACGATTACTTCTCACATGGCATGAATAGTAAGACCATTCTATTTTAAGACTATTGGTAATGAGGGCAAGTCTGCCCGTGGGAGAGGGACAAATGGACAGGCTTAAAAAAACCGAGCGCATGCTCCGGATATGGCTTCTCCTGCTCCGAAACCCTTTACATTTTACGACGAAAGACCTTGCAGAAAAATTCGAGGTCAATGTCCGCACTATCTATCGAGACCTGGTCACGCTCGGCAATGAACTCATGGTTCCGGTTTATGAAGACAAGGCAAGGTGGGCAATTGATGACAGCTACTTCTTGCCCCCGATACGTTTTACCGTTTCTGAGGCGCTTAACGTTTTCCTGGCAGCCCGGCTGATGCTGGGCTACAGCCATCGCTATGACCCCAACGTGGATTCAACGTTTACCGTAATCTCTTCAGCGCTTCCGCCGCCGCTTCAAAAACAGGTGCAGAAGACCCTGGACTGGATGAGAGCGCTTCCCAAGAGTGAAGCCTACCTGCGTAACCTGGCAAAGCTGGCTGAGGCCTGGATGTCACAGCGCCGCGCCAGGATAACCTACCGTTCCCTTGAGGCGGAGAAGGCCACCGGGCGTGTCATCGAGCCGTACTTCATTGAGCCGGCCGCCGCCGGGCACTCCAGCTACGTCATCGCTTACTGCCGGCGCGCCGGCGAGGTGCGCACCTTCAAGATTGAGCGCATCGAGGATATCCAGGTGACTGATGAGACTTACACCATTCCAGCCGACTTTGATGCCAATAAGTACTTCGGTTCTGCCTGGGGCGTGGTGGTTGAGGGAGAGGCGAAAACAATCCGGCTCAGGTTCTCTCCCGTGGTAGCCAGGATAATCGAAGAAACGGTCTGGCACCCTTCACAGGTACTGGAGAGGCAGAAAGACGGCTCAGTCATGATGACGCTCCAGGTCATGGACACAGTAGACCTCTACTCCTGGATATTGAGCTGGGGAGACGGGGTGGAGGTGCTTGAACCAGCGGAAATAAGAGAGGAATTGCTTCATACTGCGAAGTCGATAGTAAAAGTTTACCAGAAAAAGTAAGGATTTTGACACAGGGGTGTCAAACGGTTATGCGAAATTAGGACGGAGCTTATCAAATGAAAGTCAATATCCTCAACAAATATCCATCCCAGGTTGTTTCTAAAGACGGCAAGAGAATCCTTTGCCAAGCAAGACAGAAATGGGTACCGCGGACACCAGAGGAAAGGGTCAGACAAGCAGCCCTCAATTGGCTGTGCGAGGAAAACGGCGTTCCCATTGAAGCCATTGTAGTTGAGAGCAGAGCAGGTGAAGGGAGAGCCGACGTAATAGTCTATGGCGAGGATCATGTGCCAGTTCTCTTGGTTGAATGTAAGCGTGAAGATGAGACCTTAACGGATGACGTTGTTGACCAAGCAATGGACTACGCTAATTCAATTTCCATTGACACCATTGCCGTAACAAATGGCAAGGATATCTGGGCTTATCTGTATGACGAAAAGACAAACGAGTACCTTCTCCTAACACGAGTGCCGGCTTACGAAGAGTTGTCGAACTCGGAAAAGCTAACACAATACGTCGACAGAAAAAAAGAAATTTGGACACGT
The DNA here is from genome assembly GCA_016190925.1 of Chloroflexota bacterium. Classification (GTDB taxonomy): domain Bacteria; phylum Chloroflexota; class Dehalococcoidia; order Dehalococcoidales; family JACPPQ01; genus JACPPQ01. Next base: position 21,125 of record JACPPQ010000093.1, read on the forward strand.
CCCAGATTCGAACAGCTTTCGGACCCGCTGACGCAGGAACACCTTGAATGTTTAGGAAGGGATACCCCTGAGCATCTACGTCCGTTTCTGTCGAACCTATGCTGTTTTTTCTTGGACTATGGAAACAGGATGACGCCGCAAAAAGCAGGTGGCTGGTACATCGAGGACTTGGGCTGCAAATATTCTGTTGCGAAAAACCCTGTTGGTGGATGGGAAGGCGAACGCCGCATTTTTCAGGTCAGAGGTGCGCTGACAGAACGGAATATTGGTTTGGCGGTAATGAGACAAACCTACTTGAAGAGCGAGCCAAATAGGACGCTAGGCACAGTCTTGGTTGCTACTGTATACGAATCCCATAAGCCGCGTAATTGTCTCCAACTCAGGTTAGATGATGACTCAGTGCGAAATCGAGGGCACCAGTACACCGTCTCGCACAAACGTGGCATAAATCATGAACTACTGAATTTCGTAGAGCAGACTACTCCTGACTTGGTAAAGATAGACTCTTCCGGAAAAAGAGTCGAACTAGGGGCGCTTGACGGTTCACAATGGATTTCTTGGGAACAGGAAGCAACACGGGAATTTGTGGCAAATCTTATTAGATATGCCCTTTTGCGAGACGAATTTCGCCGAGAAAAGTCTGAGATTAAGTGAATGGGAAACAGCGATGCCTGACGCCTATCTTGATATTGAGACCACGGACCTATCCTGGCTAGACTTGGAAATAACGGTTTGCTCCCAAAAAAGAAAAGCCGCCCCTCTTGCGAAGGACGGCTTTTTCACATTTACGGGTTCGGGGGTCTAGTACATGCCCTCCATACCACCGCCGCCGGGCGGCATGGGAGGCATCTTTTCCTTCTCGGGTATGTCGGCCACCAGCGCCTCGGTGATAAGCACCATGGCAGCGATGCTGGATGCATTTACCAGGGCTGACCTGACGACCTTGGTCGGGTCGATGATGCCCTTCTTTACCATGTCGCCGAAGTCATCGGCCTCCGCGTCGTAGCCGGTGCCGATGGGACTCTTTTTCACAGTGTCGATAACCACCGAGCCATCCCTGCCGGCATTCTCGGCTATCCAGCGCACCGGTTCCTCGACAGCCTTCTTCAGAATATTAACTCCTGTAAGCTCATCCCCGGTAGCCTTTATCTTACTCAGTACCGGAAGGGCATTGAGCAGCGCCACTCCGCCGCCGGGGAGAATGCCTTCCTCCACCGCCGCGCGGGTGGCTGAGAGGGCATCTTCAACCCTGTGCTTCCGCTCCTTGAGCTCGACCTCGGTAGCCGCGCCGACCTTGATTACGGCCACGCCGCCTACCAGTTTCGCCTGCCGCTCCACCAGCTTCTCCTTGTCATAGTCGGAGGTGGTCTCTTCTATCTGGGCCTTGATTTGTTTGATTCTGGCCTTGATGTCGTCCTCAGAACCCCTGCCTTCGACAAGGGTGGTGTTGTCCTTGTCGACGGTTACCCGGCGGGCCTTTCCCAGGTCTTCCACGGTAACCGAGTCCAGCTTGCGCCCAATCTCCTCGGAGATAACCTTGGCCCCGGTTAGAATGGCAATATCCTCGAGCATCGCCTTGCGCCTGTCACCGAATCCGGGGGCTTTGACCGCTACCACGTTGATGGTGCCGCGCAGCTTGTTGACCACCAGCGTGGCCAGCGCCTCGCCATCGACATCCTCGGCTATGATGAGCAGGTTCTTGGATTGCTGCAGTATTTTCTCCAAAGCCGGCAGCAGGTCAGCTACCGCGGAGATTTTTTTATCGGTAATAAGGATATTGGGGTCCTCGATGACCGCTTCCATCTTCTCGGCATTGGTGATGAAATAGGGGCTGATGTAGCCGCGGTCGAACTGCATACCCTCGACGTACTCGGTCTCATACTTCAGGCCCTTGGACTCCTCGACGGTAATGACGCCGTCCTTGCCGACCTTCTCCATCAC
>JACPPQ010000092.1 GCA_016190925.1 Chloroflexota bacterium
ACCCTGAGCGGAGCGAAGGGTCTCGGGGAGGTGGGGTTTATACGTGCAATGCCCATCCTCACCCCGATATTCTTCGTCGCTTCGCTCCTCAGAATGACATTTGATACAAAGCCCGCAAGGGGCGAGAGAACTCTATTTTCGTGAGAACGCTATAAAAGAAAAACCCGGTCACTGACGTTAAATGGCCGGGCTTTCGAATTGCTATCCAGAAGGACTATGTTAATGTAGCCGGGTTGGGAACACTTTGCGGGGCGGTATGGGTTTTCTTGGATTTGGACTTGGCCTTCGCAGTGTCCTCCACAGGTGCTGGAACAGGCTCAACCGTAGCAGCGGGCGACAGAACAGGCGTCTTAACACCGCCGAACACCGCGTCAAGCTCATCGCCTTCAAGGGTCTCGCGGGAAATCAGCGCCTGAGCCAGGTCTGCCAGCTTCGCCTTATTCTCGCTCAGAATCTTCTCAGCAACCTGGGAGGCATTGTGGATAATTTTGTCCACTTCTTCGTCAATTATCCTGGCCACCTTTTCGCCATAGTCACGCTGCTCGGAGATTTCACGTCCCAGGAAAACCAGCTCCTGTTTATCTCCGAAGGTGCGCGGGCCAAGCCTCTCGCTCATGCCCCAGTCTGTCACCATCTTGCGCGCCATCCCGGTAGACCTCTTTATGTCATCTGAAGCGCCGGTGGTACTCTCGTTAAAAACAAGTAGCTCAGCACATCGTCCGCCTAATAAGGTGGCAAGCATGTCCTCGAACTGGGAACGCGTGTACATGCTGCGGTCTTCGGCAAGCTGGCGGGTGTATCCGCCGGCCATCCCGCGCGGTATTATGGTGACCTTTCTCACCGGGTCGGCATTGGGCAACATCCTGGCAACAAGCGCATGTCCTGCCTCATGATATGCAGTGATTTCCTTTTCCTTAGGGCTAATTTTGCGGCTCTTCCGCTCCGGACCGGCTATCACCTGGTCGATGGATTCTTCCAACTCCAGCATATCGATGACTTTCTTGTTGCGCCGGGCAGCCAGGATAGCGGCCTCGTTGACCAGGTTAGCCAGGTCAGCGCCGCTGAAGCCCGCAGTCTGCTTAGCCAGCGTCTCCAGGTCTACCCCTTCAGCCAGCGGTTTGCCATTGGTATGAACCTTGAGGATTGCTGTCCGGCCAACGATGTCCGGCCGGTCAAGGACTACCCGCCGGTCAAAGCGACCGGGGCGGAGCAGGGCCGGGTCGAGAATGTCCGGGCGGTTGGTGGCGGCAATAACAATCACGCTGGTGTTGGTATCGAAGCCGTCCATCTCGGTAAGAATCTGATTGAGGGTCTGCTCCCTCTCATCGTGGCCTCCGCCAAGACCGGCGCCGCGCTGGCGTCCCACAGCATCAATCTCATCGATGAAGATAATGCAAGGTGTATGACGTTTCGCCTGCTCGAAAAGGTCGCGCACCCGCGAAGCGCCAACACCTACGAACATCTCTACAAATTCACTGCCGCTGATTGAGAAGAATGGAACACCCGCTTCACCGGCCACCGCCCGCGCAAGCAGCGTTTTCCCGGTGCCTGGGGGGCCAACCAACAGCACTCCACGGGGAACACGTGCCCCCAGAGCCTGGAATTTGGCGCGGTCTTTGAGGAATTCCACCACCTCACGAAGCTGCTGTTTGGCCTCATCCACCCCGGCTACGTCATCAAAGGTGACTGTCGGCGTGCTGGCCGGAAACAGGCGCGCCCGGCTGCGCCCAAAATTGAGGGCCTGGGTATTAGCGCCCTGCGAGCGCCGGAACAAAAAGAACAACAGTCCGCCAAACAGAATCAGAGGCAGGAAATTCAGCGCTATCTGACCCCAGTTGACACCCGAGGACTTGATGGAATAGTCCACACCCTTAAGGTCAAGCCCAAGCTCCTGAAGGTCAACATAATTCATGTTGGGAATATTTGTCCTGAGCTCTGTTCCGTCCCTGGTTGTGATAAGAAGCTGGTCGCCGTCTATCAGAAGCTTCCTGAGCTCGTTATTCTGCGACATTTCTTTTACCTTCCCCAGACTCACCTGTTTTGGTTCATTGAGGTTAGGCATGAGAAAGGAGAAAAAAGCTACGCCAGCTATCAGAACAAGTATGTAAACCAGCCCGTTACGCTTCCAGTTCAAATCCGTTTACCATCCTTTGGATATATATAGGGGAGCAATTCTACTTACACTCCAAGTATATTATAGCATATAGAGTGATAAAGTGAATGGCAAGGAGAAACTTGATAAATCAGATGTTTTTTTGGCACTAATCCATGCTTCAAACGACTTTATTGCGGTGTTTTCGCGGAGCGCCTGAACAAAAAGAACAGCAGTCCGCCAAACAGAATCAGAGGGAGGAAATTCAGCGCTATCTGACCCCAGTTGACACCCGAGGACTTGATGGAATAGTCCACCCCTTTAAGGTCAAGCCCAAGCTCCTGAAGGTCAACATAATTCATGTTGGGAATATTTGTTCTGAGCTCTGTTCCGTCCCTGGTTGTGATAAGAAGCTGGTCGCCGTCTATCAGAAGCTTCCTGAGCTCGTTATTCTGCGACATTTCTTTTACTTTCCCCAGACTCACCTGTTTTGGTTCATTGAGGTTAGGCATGAGAAAGGAGAAAAAAGCTACGCCAGCTATCAGGACAAGTATATAAGTCAGCCCATTACGCTTCCAGTTCAAATACGATTACCATCCTTAGGATAAATCGGGAGCGATTCCCTCATGCTCCGAGGATATTATAACAAAAACACAAAGCAATTATAAGTGCATCCGAATATTAGCGTCCCTGCGAAATGCGCTTATGGCTTAATTTCAATGCCTATTATGTCATTCCCCGCGAAGCTTGTCCCGTACTCCGATACGGGAGCGGGGAATCCATGAAGCCGATAGCTGGATTCTCCGCCTACGCGGAGAATGACAGTAAATGTAGATGAAGTTGAAAAGGTGATTAGCTATTAACCTGACGAGATACTAGCGTAGTGTCCCAACAACGGATTTACAATGTCCGCTAGCCCTGAGCGGGCAATGGTTTGTGCTTCGACAAAGCTCAGCATGAACGGATTACAATATATGTAAAGATATTACTATGACACTATACTAGCGGCAGTCCGGGCAGAGCTCATACTCTTCCCTGGTCAGGCCCGATTTCTTTACAAAGAAGTCCACCTGTCTTTCCGGAGCCCAGTACGCCCCGCAGGCCTTGCACTTCGCCAGCCTGAACTCCTGGGTTATATTGGGCATGGTAAGCTTGCGGGTATCCCCTATATCTTCACACTTGATTGCGCCGGTGGGGCAAACAAAGGCGCAGGAACCGCAGGCAATACAGGTAGCGGAGGCATCAAAGAAAGGAGTGGCCATCTGCCGGTCTACTCCCCGGTTGACCAGGCTGATTGCCGAGGCGCCAACCACCTCGTCGCACGCCCTGGCGCACAGCCCGCACAGGATGCACTTGTTCTTGTCTTCTTCCTGAGAGAACCGTACTTTTTCAACGCCCAGCTTATCCCCCAGTTTCCTCAGCACCTCGGAATCAGGGCATCTTGCCAGCAGGAACTCCATAACCATCCGCCGCACGGAAACAACCCTGGGGGTGTCCGTCTTGACATCCAGCCCTTCCTCCACCGGATAGAGGCAGGAGGTCACCAGCTTTTTCTTTCCCCTCTTGTTGGTGATTTCCACCATGCAGAGACGGCAGGCGCCATATGGAGCTACCGACTCGTGGTAGCACAGGGTGGGAATATAGATGTTATTGCCCTGGGCCACGTCCAGTATGGTTTTGCCTTCTTCCGCCTGAAACTCTCGTCCATCAATAGTTAACTTGACCATTCTCACTACCTTACTTTACTATTACTGCGCAGAGCCTGCAAACGTCATAGCAAGCCCCGCACCTGATGCATTTTTCCTCATCCAGCAAGACCGGCTTCTTTTTGCCCTGGGGGGTTATTGCCTGTACCGGGCACGCTTTTACACAAAGGCCGCAATTGGGGCACTTGGCATCATCGATGCAGTAGGTGATAAGCTCCTTGCACACGCCGGCCGGACAGGTCTTGTCCTTGATATGCGCCTCATATTCATCCCTGAAATAGCGGATGGTGCTCAAGACCGGGTTGGCCGAGGTGGCTCCCAGGGCGCAGAGCGAACCATCGATGAGCGTGCCGGACAGCTCTTCCAGCAGCTCGATGTCGCCTTCTTTGCCGCGCCCTTCCGTTATATCGGTAAGTATCTGGTTCGCCCGTTTGAGTCCTTCTCTGCACGGGACGCACTTCCCGCAGGACTCGCCTTCAAGGAAATGAACGAAGTACCTGGCGATATCCACCATGCAGGTGTCCTCGTTCATGACAATCATGCCGCCGGAACCCATCATCGAGCCGGCCTTGCTAAGCTCATCGAAGTCCACCGGAAGGTCAAGCATGCTCTCGGGTATACAACCTCCCGAGGGCCCACCTGTCTGCACCGCCTTGAACTTCTTGCCGTCGGGGATGCCTCCGCCGATATCGTGGATAATATCCCGGAGCTTTATGCCCATCGGCACTTCCACCAGGCCGGTATTGTTAATCTTGCCCACCAAGGAGAAAATCTTGGTGCCCTTGCTCCCTTCGGTGCCAATCTTCGCATACCAATCAGCGCCGTTATTGATTATCAACGGCACATTGGCCCAAGTCTCAACATTATTGAGGTTGGTCGGCTTTTCCCACAGGCCTTTCTCGGAAGTATGGACATATTTGGCTTTAGGCTCGCCCACTTTACCTTCCAGCGAAGCCATCAAGGCCGTCGACTCTCCACAGACGAAGGCGCCGCCGCCGGTGTTAATTTTCACATCAAAGTCAAATCCAGAACCCAGAATGTTCTTCCCCAGGAACCCGTACTCTTCGGCCTGCCTTATAGCTATGAGCGAATTTTGCACCGCCATTGGATACTCGTGGCGCACGTAGATATAGCCCTGGCTGGCGCCGATGGCATACGCCCCGATGATAAGCCCTTCCAGAACGCTGTGCGGATTGCCTTCCAGGAGGCTTCTGTTGGCGAAAGCCCCGGGGTCTCCCTCATCCGCATTGACGATGACATAGCGGATGTCGCTGGGGACGCGCCTGGCGGTCTCCCACTTGACGCCTGTTGGGAAGCCGGCCCCGCCGCGTCCGCGCAGCCCCGACTTTTTGACCTCCGCTATTATCTGCTCCGGAGTCATAGCAGCTAGCGCCTTCGCCAGAGCGGAATATCCGCCGAAGGCAATATAATCTTCAATGACAAGAGGGTCGATGGCGCTGCTCTGTCCCAGGATAAGGCGCTTCTGCTTCTTGTAGAAAGGCACCTCGGCCTCATAGGTTATTTTGGAGCCGGTGGCCGGGTCAACGTAAAGCAATCTATCAACCGGCCTGCCTTTGGCTACACTCTCGGATACAATTTCGGGTATGTCTTCCACCTTGGCCCTGGGGTAAAAGATATTCTGCGGTCTTATGACCACCAGCGGTCCTTTCTCACAGAAGCCGGGACAGCCGGTAGTCCTGACATTCACCTTTGCTTCCAGCCCCTGTTTCTTGACCTCGTCTTTGAATGCGGATATCACCAGGTCGCAGCCATAGGCCTGGCAGCCCGTGCCGCCGCATATATCAACGCTGGGCTTATCCGGGTCCCTCTCTTTGAGAATGGCCGCTCTGAGGGATTCCAGTTCTTTAACGGACTTAATTTTAGTCACTGGGCAAAATCCTCCGCCTAAGCATACTTTTTGAGAACAGAATCCACCTTCTCAATGGTCATCTGCCCGTTGTATTGACCGTCAACCAGCACGATGGGACCGAGAGCGCAAGCGCCGACACAGTTAACCGACTCCAGACTGAAGGTAAAATCCGGAGTAGTTTCACCCGATTTGATAGCCAGGTCGCGTTCAATCGTGTCCCTGACCCGGGCTCCGCCCCTGACATGACACGCAGTGCCGAGGCAGACCTGGATGAGGTGACGGCCTCTCGGTTTCAAACTGAATACCTTAAAAAAGGTGGCCACACTGTAGACACGCGTGAGGGGAATCTTCAAGCCGCGGCTGACCTCTTCCAGGGCTGGCCTGGGGAGATAATGATACTCCCCCTGTATCTCATGCAGGACGGAAACCAGCATTCCCTCCTCGCGCCGATACTTATCCAGTATCGCATTTATCATGGTCTTTATCTGCTCGTTATCCAATTTTGGCTCGCTTGTATTCATGCCGCCCGCTCCTTAAGTCTGGCATAATCTTCCGTCACTCTCTCCTGAATCTTTTTTATCATGTCATCCGACAGGTGGCGGAACCTTCCCTGGAGTTTCAGGTATTCGTTGACCGGCCTGAGCTGAGGTATGTCCATGTTCAGTTTGTACTTGCCGTTCTCTATTTCGTAAATAGGAAACATGCCTGTCTGCACCGCCAACCGGCCTATCTTGACAGTTATATCAGTGGCGCACCTCCAACCGGTGGGACAAACGGAAAGAATGTGAACATAGGTGGGTCCTTTAATGGAGGCTGCCTTCTGGAGCTTGGTCATCATATCTTTGAAGTAGCTGGGACAGGCGGTAGCAACATATGGCACGTTATGGGCAGCGACAATGGCCGGCAAATTCTTCTTCCAGGTAAACTGCCCCATGCTGACCTTGCCCGCAGGGGAGGTGGTGGTATGGGCGCCGAAAGGAGTAGCAGACGACCTCTGGATGCCGGTGTTCATGTAAGCCTCGTTATCCAGGCAGATGTAAAGGAAGTCATGTCCCCGCTCCAGCGCTCCGGATAGCGCCTGAATCCCGATGTCCGCGGTAGCGCCATCGCCGGCCACGGCAACCACTTTGACGCCCTCGAGCGACTTTTTGCTTTTGCTGTTCAGCGACTTTATTCCGGCCTCGATGCCGGAAGCCACCGCAGCAGTGTTCTCGAACAGGGTATGTATCCAGGGAACGGCCCATGAAGTATAAGGCATCTGCGATGAGACTATCTCCATGCAGCCGGTAGCATTAACCACGATAACATTGCTTCCCAATGCCTTGCAGACAAGCCTTAATGCCAGGGCTTCACCGCACCCGATGCAGGCACGGTGTCCGGGCATAAAAAACTCCTCCTTGGGCATTAGCTTTGGAATATAAACAGTTTGCGTCTCCATCTATTCCCTCACCCCGAATGCTTCATATTCCTTACTGCTACCGGTTTTGGAAATTTCGATTCCCCGCTTGACCATCTCTTCGAATCCGCTCACATTGATATCCCTGCCCCCAAGTCCGCCGACAAAGCTGACCACCTTTGGCCTTTTCTCCAGAGGGTACAGGGCGGATTTTATTTCCGAGCTGACAGGGCCGCCAGGGCCTCCGGCAGAAAGCGCCCGGTCCAGGGTAATAAGCACTTCCGCATCTTTGAACGCATTGCGGACTTCAGCAAAGGGGAAGGGTCGCCAGAGACGAAGTCTGACCAGGCCGACATCGATGCCCTGGTTCCGCAGGTTGTCTATGGCGCTCATTGCCGTCTCGCTGAAGCTGCCCATGGTGAACAGCAGGACCTTGCACCCTTCGCAGCGATAGCATTCGACTGGCGAGTAGTTCCGCCCGAATACTTTGCTGAACTCCTTCCATACTTCAAGAATGGTAGACCTTGAATTAAGCAGATTATACTCCTGCGCCCATTTGGCCTCCGTATATACAATGGGAGGCCCGAAATCCCCCATAGCCAGCGGCTTGCTCGGGTCGAGCGGTAAGGGATACTGGTTGGGTGGGAGAAATCTATCTACTTCCTCTTGCGAGGGCAAGAGCATAGGCTCAATCATGTGCGAAAGATGGAAACCATCCAGGTGTACCATTACCGGGAGCAAGACTCTTTTGTCCTCTGCCATACGGAAGGCGCACAGCGTATTATCGATAACTTCCTGCCCGTTCTCGGTGAATATCTGAATCCAGCCGGTGTCACGGGTGGCCATGACATCCGAATGGTCGCCCCAGACACTGAGAGGAGCGGATAATGCCCTGTTGGCTACTGCCATCACAATGGGTAAGCGCATAGCGGAAGCAACGTAGAGCACCTCATGCATCAGCTCCAGCCCCTGTCCGGCGGTGGCGGTGAAGGTCCTTGCTCCCACCGCCGCAGAGCCGAGGCAGGCGCTCATGGCGGAGTGCTCGGACTCGACCGGTATGAACTGGGCATTCAACTCGCCATTGGACACCAGCTCCGCCAGGTGCTCGACGATGTGAGTCTGGGGAGTGATGGGATAGGCCGCAATGACATCAGCATCGGTGAGCTTTACCACCTCTCCTATGGCAATCGAGACCTCAATCCCCGTTTTTGTTGACATCGGTCTCCTCCTCCTCTACCATGGTTATGACCTTCGTGGGACACTCCTTGGCGCAGATGCCGCAGCCCTTACAATAATACATGTTAGCCTCGAAATGCCCCTTCTCATTCTGATAGATGCATCCCTCCGGGCAGAATATCTGGCAGAGGCCGCACTTGATGCACTTGTTGAAGTCGTAAGTCGGCCTTTGGGACCGCCAATCGCCGCACTTGTACCTTGCGGCGCTCCCCGGCTCGGTGGCTATGCACCCGACCTCGATGTCTTTCCAGGTTAGTTCGCTCTCAGACTTTGCCAATTGCCTGCTCCTCCAGTATCACAGTCTCATCATACGCCCTTTTCATGGCAGCAGCATTCCTGTCAGCCAGACGACCGAAGCGGTGCTTCAGCGGCTCCATGATGGACTCCATTTTGACCGCCTCGGTAGCCCTGATAACTGCTCCGACCATAGTAGTATTGGTGATAGGGACTCCAAGTATTTCACGGGCAATTTTGGTGGCGTCCACCGTGGCGATGGCCGGTTTGATGCCAAGCTCTGCCCTGATTTGCTCCGGCGTCTTCCTACTATTAATAATTATCATTCCATCTTTCTTAAGCCCGGAGGTGACATTAACAATGGTGAGCAAGCCGGGGTCCAACACCACCACCACATCAGGCTCGGTTATCTCCGCCCTAATCCTGAGAGGCTCTTTTTCGCTGATGCGGACAAAGGCCAGAACGGGGGCTCCCCTCCGCTCAGGCCCGAAGCTGGGGAAGGCGTGAGCATACTTATTCTCACTGATGGCCGCCTGCGCAAGCAACTCCGCGGAGGTGACCGCTCCCTGACCGCCGCGACCATGCCAGCGAATCTCTAAAAGCCCGCTCTTGTTGACCAATTTGGCCTCCTAGTTATAAAAAAACGCCCCTGGAGCGACTTGAACGCTCGACACCCAACTCCGGAGGCTGGTGCTCTATCCAGCTGAGCTACAGGGGCAGATACCTGTATTCATGATAACGCATAATCACTGTATTTAGCAAACGGAGTTGGTGCTTTGGGTTGGTCTCAAACATTACCTTCTTAAAAAAGACAAATTAGAGCTATTTTAGCAGAACAACCTTTTCCTGCACAAATCGACGTTGCGGGGGTATAGAGCCTCCCGCTAAACTGTCACCCTCCGCGAAGGCGGAGGGTCTAATAACGCATAAAGTAGATTCCCCGCCTTCGCGGGGAATGACATCTTTGAAATTAAGCCATAAGCGCGTTTCGCAGCAAGCTCTGCGGGGGTGCAGAGGAATAAGAAAATAATAGAGAAAACAATTCTCCTTGCTTTGAGTGGCAATTTAAGGTACAATTTTGAAGCTGGGAGAGGTGTCCGAGTGGTTCATGGTGCCGCTCTCGAAAAGCGGTCTCGGTGCAAGCCGAGCGTGGGTTCGAATCCCACCCTCTCCGTTTACCCTGAGCGAATGAAATGAGTCGAAGGGTTTATCCTGAGCGCTACCGAAGGCTAATCTTGGGTGAATGAAGAAAGTTGCAAGGAACAACGGAACAAGAATGGTTTTTCTATATAGTCAGATGCAGCGATAGTTCTCTGTATTGTGGAATGACTAATGACCTGGAAACTCGTTTGAAAGAACATAATGGGGGAACTGGAGCTAAATATACATATTCTCGTCGACCTGTAATTCTGGTTTACAGCGAAAAATGTAATAATATTTCTGAAGCGAGGAAACGAGAGGCACAAATTAAGGGCTGGTCTAGAATAAAAAAGGAGAGTTTGATTGTGGGTTTTCCTCGACTTCGCTCGGAATAAACGAATCCCACCCTCTCCGGTTGGTAGAATAAAAAAGGAGAACCTGATTGTGGGTTTTCCTCGGCTTCGCTCGGAACAAACGAATCCTTTAGCCATCGAAGCTCTTAGAGCGTAGTTGGCCACCCTCTGCAAAATGACAGAGACTACACGGAGATGTGCTGGAATGGCCTAACGGGCACGCCAGGTCGGAATATGAAGATTAATAAAGATTGGCATAGTAAAAATAAAATGCCGAAAAATCCTTCTCTTGATGAACGGATGAAATGGCATATCGAGCATGCTAAAAATTGCGCCTGCCGGCCAATTCCCGATAAACTAAGAGAGCAAATCGAAAACTGGAAGGCCAAGCAGGCGTAGTCGCCCGCTATTTCCTTTTCTGGTAAGTTTCATTTAGAATACCTATTGCGCTAATAGTTGCTATTGGAGAGGTGCTGGAGTGGTCTAACAGGCACGCCTGGAGAGCGTGTGTAGCCGCAAGGTTACCGTGGGTTCGAATCCCACCCTCTCCGCCATCCTGCGCTAAAGCTACGGATGGTAAACCAGCCGGGTTTCGCCAAAGCTACGGATGGTAAACCAGATTTATAATGTGGTACGTATACATCTTGAGGAGCACCATAGACAAGAATCTCTACGTCGGTTCAACCAACGACATCAGGCACCGACTATCTCAACATAATTCGGGAGAAGTGGACTCTACGAAGAGCAGGGCACCGCTCAACTTAAAAGCATATTTTGCTCTTGAAGATAAATCCAGGGCTATTGAGCTTGAACAGTATCTTAAAACCGGGTCTGGAAAAGCTTTTCTAAACAAACGAATCCTTTAGCCATCGAAGCTCTATCAGAGCGTAGTTGGCCACCCTCTCCGCCATCTGGAAAAGCTTTTCTAAGTAAACGAATCCTTTAGCCATCGAAGCTCTATCAGAGCATAGTTGGCCTTTAGCCATCGAAGCTCGTTAGAGCGTAGTTGGCCTTTAGCCCTCGAAGCTCGTCAGCATAGTTGGCAATTTCAACTCCTCTTTTGCTAAACGCCACGACAAAAGTCTCTTGACACAATAGAACGAATGTGCTATTATTCTTTGGCGGGAAACGACCGCTCGTATTTGTTTCCTGTTTTTTTAATATTTACGCACAAGACAAAAAATTTAGCTTCAAAAAACCATTTGTTTCCATGGCAAAACAAAAAACTCAGGCTCGAAAATTATTTGTTTCCACGGCAAAACAAATATTCGTTTTTCATCTTATGTAAAGGAACCGCCCGTTTTTTCGGCCAGGAGAGGGGAAAAAGCGTTTTTCGATTCGTCCCTCTTGGTGCAACAACCCTCAAATTGTGAGGCCCCCGCAAAACTGTCATGCTGAAGTCCGCCTCAGGCGGGCGAAGCATGTCAGGGTGGGGCAGATTAGCTTTACAGTATGAAAAATTAGCGCGTTTCGCGGGACGCTCAAATTGTTATCACCCTACCTCTGTGCTAGAATACAAATTACATGAAAACGGACATGAACTCGGCCAAATATGCGGTGGGCTTCAGCCTCATCCCGCGCATCGGGCATGTAAGATTCAGTCAGCTTGAGAGCCATTTCGGCAGCCTGGAGAACGCCTGGCAGGCCGGCCCGGCTGAATTGAAGCAGGCCGGACTGGACTCCGGCGCGGTGCGTTCCATTATTGCGCACCGACCTGAAATCTCCCTTGATGCCGAGATGGAGAAGCTGGAGCGCTATGGCGTAAAAGCCCTTACCTGGCACCACCCGGACTATCCGGCCAGACTTAAGGAAATATATGATAGCCCACCGCTCATTTACGTGAGGGGTTCCCTTCTTCCCGAAGATACCTGGTGCGTGGCTGTGGTAGGAACACGCCGGGCCACCATTTACGGAAGGCAGGTCACAGAGGAAATCGTGGCGGACCTGGCGCGGAACAAAATCACCATCGTCAGCGGCCTGGCGAGGGGAATCGATTCGGTAGCCCACCGCTCGGCGCTGGAATCCGGCGGCAGGACCATTGCCATCTCCGCCTGCGGGCTGGACACCATCTATCCCGGAGAGAACACCGAACTGGCGCGGCGCATCGTCCACCAAGGCGCTCTTATAAGCGAGTATCCGCTGGGGACCAAACCAAGAGCCGACTATTTCCCGCGCCGCAACCGCATCATGAGCGGAATGAGCCTGGGGGTATTCATTGTAGAGGCTGATGAGAATAGCGGAGCAATGATTACCGCCCACCTTGCCCTCGAACAGAACCGCGAGGTTTTTGCGGTGCCGGGCAGCATCTTATCGCCGGCCAGCAGAGGCACCAACTCCCTCATCCAGCAGGGAGCAAAGCTCGTCCGCAGCGCATCTGATATACTGGAAGAGTTGAACCTGACCGCCGTAGCCCACCAGATGGAAATGAAAGAGCTTCTCCCCTCGTCCGATGCTGAGAGCATGCTCCTTAAAACACTGGGGGCCGAGCCGGTACACATCGATGAGGTCTGCCGCAGCAGCGGGCTTACGGCATCAGCGGTCAGCAGCACCCTGGCTATGATGGAGCTAAAGGGACTGGTAAAGCAGGTAGGCACAATGAATTATGTGCTGTCGCGCGAGATGCGGCAGGAATACAGAGTGAAAGTGGACTAATGAAAGATAAACTGGTTATCGTAGAATCACCGGCCAAGACCAAAACACTTGGCAAACTACTGGGCAAGGGCTATAAGCTCAAGGCATCGCTCGGTCATGTAAGAGATTTGCCCAAGAGCCAGCTTGGAGTAGACACAGATGACGCCTTCACGCCCAAATACGTTGTGCCGCGTGAGAAGAGCAAAGTTGTCAAAGAACTGAAAGAAGCGGTCAAAGACGCCTCTACCGTCTTCCTGGCAACAGACCCCGACCGTGAAGGCGAGGCCATCTCCTGGCATCTTATCGAGGTAACGAAGTCGGACCACACCCCTTACAAGCGCGTTGTCTTCCACGAGATTACCAAGGAAGCCATCGACCGCGCCTTCAAGAGTCCTCGCGAACTGGATATGCAACTGGTGAACGCCCAGCAGGCACGGCGCGTCCTTGACAGGCTGGTGGGCTACAAAATCAGTCCCCTGCTCTGGAAAAAGGTCAGAAGGGGGCTTTCCGCCGGAAGGGTGCAATCGGTGGCATTGAAAATCATCGTTGACCGTGAAAGGGAAATCCAGCAGTTCGTGTCCCAGGAGTACTGGAGCATCGAGGCCGAACTGGAAAAGCAGAAAGCCGCTAAGAAGGAATCGTTCCGGGCGTCGTTCGTCGGGCGTCTCGATGAGAAAAAGCAGGAAGTCCGCAAAGAGGAGACTGCGTCTGATATCTGCGCTGAACTCAGGAAGGCGAGCTACAGCGTCCTCAAGGTAGCCACCAAAAAAATAACACGCCATCCGGCTCCGCCGTTCATAACCAGCACCCTTCAGCAGGAAGCGGTCCGCAAGCTCCATTTCACAGCAAGCTTCACCATGTCTGTGGCGCAGCAGCTTTATGAGGGTCTGCCGATAGGGGATGAGGGAAACGTCGGCCTTATCACCTACATGCGCACCGATTCCACGCAGGTGGCCCGCACGGCTGTTGCCGAAGCCAGGGAGTTCATTGCCCAGAAGTACGGCGCGGAATATCTTCCGCCCCATGCACGCACCTTCGCCGGGACTGTAAAGGGAGCACAAGAAGCCCACGAAGCCATCCGCCCGACGAAAATCTACCGGTTGCCGTCGGCCATAAAGCAGTACCTGACGCCCGCACAGTTCAAGCTTTACGACCTCATCTGGAAGAGGATGGTCGCCAGCCAGATGGCTGCCGCTATTTTCGACAGCACGACTGTAGACATCAGAGCGAAGGGCAGCGGAGCCATCCCCGATTACCTGCTCAGGACTTCCGTTCAGGTAAACGTCTTCCCCGGGTTCATGACCGTCTACACCGAAAGCAAAGACGATGATAAGGAGAGCGAGAAAACCTCAAAACTTCCCAGCCTGGAAAAGGGTGATGCGCTCAATCTAATCGACCTCTTCCCTGAACAGCATTTCACGCAGCCGCCGCCGCGCTACACCGAGGCCACGCTCATCAAGGCGCTGGAACAGTATGGAATAGGACGTCCGAGCACGTACGCTCCTATTTTATCCACCATCCAGGCCAGAGACTATGTGGTCAAGCCCAAGGGCGGCTTTCAGCCTACTCCCCTGGGTTTGGCAGTGAACGACCAGTTAGCCAAGTATTTCCCCGAAATAGTGAACATCGAGTTCACCGCCCACATGGAGAACGACCTGGACAAGATAGCCGAGGGAAAGAGGGACTGGGAAAGCGTGCTACGGGAGTTCTACACACCGTTTGAAAAGAGCCTGGGCAAAGCCTCCGAGTCAATGGAGAGAGTCAAGATTGCCGACGAAATAACTGAGGAAACGTGTCCCAAATGCGGAAAGCCGCTGGCAATCAAATTCGGGCGTTTCGGGAAATTTCTTGCCTGCACCGGCTATCCCGAGTGCAAGTTCACCAAGCCGTTCCAGGTCAAGACCGGGGTCAAATGCCCCAGGTGCGGCGGCGAGCTCGTGGAGAAAATAAGCAAAAAGAAGAAAACCTTCTACGGCTGCAGCAACTACCCCAAATGTGACTTCGCTACCATGTCGAGACCCCTTTCGAAGCCCTGCCCCAAATGCAGCGGGTTGCTGACGCAGTACCGCGGCAACTGGGCCAGGTGCACCCAATGCAGCTATAAGGGCAAAGCGCCGGAAGAGTCCGCCAAAGAGGAAAAGGTAGAGAGCAAGGTGGGGTAAGGCAATTTCCTCCCTGTGAAAGTGAATTAGAGTCTGTCCGAAAATAAGAAAATTATTGGATTGTCATTCCCGCGAAAGCGGGAATCCAGGCGGGTGTGACGAACTCTTCATTACCATCTTCCTTAAAATGAATTTTCAGGACAGCCTCTTCTCACAATAACGATAAAAGCTTATGCAACAAATCTTTGACAGGTACATCCAGCACCTGGAGGCGGAAAGGAACCTTTCCCCGAAGACGGTGCGGAACTATGCCAACGACCTGCTGGGCAACTACGCGCGTGGTCCCGAGAAAGGCTTCTTCCAGTTCCTCGTGCTGAGGAAAATCACCTCCCTGGACAAGATTGACCGCAAAGCCGTGCGTGATTATATGGCCTATCTCATGGAACAGGGCATCGTCAAACCAAGCATTGCCCGCAAGCTATCGGCCATCCGCTCGTTCTATCACTATCTCCGGCAGGAGGAAATAGTAACCGCCGAGCAGGTGCCCATCAACCTCCCTCGCAGAAGAGGCGAGCGCTCGTCATCGTTTTCACTCAAGCTGGATAAGCGAATACCGACGTTCCTTACCATACAGGAAATGGAGCGTCTTCTGGGAGCGCCCGATTTGTCCACGCCCCTGGGACAGCGTGACCGCGCTTTCCTGGAGCTGCTGTATGCGTCCGGCCTGCGGGTGAGCGAGTTGGTGGGGCTGGATGTAGACCAGCTTAATCTTGACGACGGCGAGATTCACGTCTGGGGTAAAGGGTCGAAGGAGCGCGCGGTGTTGATGGGCAAGCCGGCCGCCGAAGCCCTGAACGCTTACATCAGGCACGGTAGAAACGAGCTTCTAAGCAGGAAAAGCAGGAACGCCCTGTTCCTCAATCGCTACGGAGGACGACTCACCGAACGAACAGTGCAGAAACTGCTGAATAAATATGCCCGCTCGATTGGCATACAGAAAAAGGTGCATCCCCACACGTTGCGTCACACCTTTGCCACCCACATGCTTGACGGCGGCGCCGACCTAAGAGTGGTGCAGGAGCTTCTGGGGCATGCCGACCTCTCATCCACCCAGATTTATACTCAGGTGACCAAAAGCCAGGCAAAAAAAGTCTATATGTCAGCCCATCCTATGGCACAACAAAAGGGTAATGATGATAATGGCGCGGGAGCGCCCGCCGTTGTAAGAAAATAATGCCGCGAAGGAACACAAATAAAGTGGTGACCGGCTTGAAAACAGACAACCGACTGCAAAAGCTCCGCCAGCGGATGGCTGAGAAGGAACTCAATGGCATCTTCATTTCCCATCCGGAGAACAGGCGATATCTCTCCCTCTTCGATGGCTCGGCAGGCTATTTGTTTATTACACAGCAGAAAGCAATCCTGGCCACCGACTTCCGGTATATCGAGCAGGCGGAGAAACAAGCGTCCGGCTATGAAATCTTCCGCGTGACCGGACAGATGCCGGAATGGTTTCCCAAACTTCTCGGCGATTTCAATCTCAATATCCTGGGATTTGAATCGGGGGAGGTGACTTTCGCGCTGTACCGCCAGCTGACGGAGATTCTGAGCAAAATAGAATCGAAGCTGAAGCTGGTGCCGACAGACGGAATCGTTGAAACTCTCCGGGCGGTGAAAGAGCCGGAAGAAATCGAAATGATTACTCAGGCGGCCCGCCTCTCCGATGCCGCCGCTGATTATATCTCCGGTGAGATTCGCGAGGGCATGACCGAGATTGAACTCGCCTGGGAGCTGGAGAAATTCATGCGTGAGCGCGGCAGCCAGGCCATGCCCTTTGAAATCATCATCGCCTCCGGACCGAACGGGGCCATGGCCCATCACAAACCCTCTGAATATGCCATCAAAGCCGGTGAACCGGTTATTCTCGACCTCGGTGCCAGATGCGGCGGCTACACCAGCGACCTTACCCGCACGGTATGGCTCGGCGCTCCTGACGATAAATTGAAAAAGGTGTATGATATTGTTTTAGGCGCGCAGTTGACGGCGCTGGCCGTTATTCAGGAAGGTATGACTGGCGCAGAGGCAGATAACCTGGCAAGGACAGTAATCCAGGAAGCCGGGTACGCGGAGGCTTTCGGGCACGGGCTGGGACACGGGGTAGGGCTTGCTACCCACGAGCTGCCGCGCGTCGGCGCAGGCTCACCGGACAAACTGGAAAACGGCATGGTGTTCACTATCGAGCCGGGTATCTACCTGAGCGGGTGGGGCGGGGTCAGGATTGAAGACATGGTAGTGATGGAGAACGGCAAAGCGAGGGCCATTTCCGGAGCAAGGAAGACTCAGAAATGATAAGCGCAACAGATATAAGAACAGCCGAATTATATATGGAAAGGGCAAATGCTTTGCTTAAGGCTGATTTACACGTTCACAGCGAGTACTCTATGGACTGCCGCATGCCGCTGGAGCAAATTATCAAGAAATGCCAGGAGAGGGGTATAAGCTGCGTTGCCATCGCCGACCACGGTACGGCTGAGGGCGGACTAAAGATGCAGAAAATCGCCCCGTTCAAGGTAATCGCCGCCGAGGAAATCCTGACCCCGCACGGGGAAATCATGGGCATGTTCCTCCAGGAAACCATCCCGAGTCATATATCGGTCGATGATGCACTGAGGCAAATCAAGGCGCAGGGAGGACTGGTGTGCATACCGCATCCCTTCGGCACCCTCCGAGGCTCAGCGCTGAGACAAGAGGTTATCGAGGAGATAGTGGACCAGATTGATGTGATAGAGGTATTTAATGCCAGGGCCTTTGTGCCGTGGGACGCAGCGAAGGCGCGTAACTTCGCCCTGAAGCATGCAATCCCCGGCAGCGCAGGCAGCGATTCTCACACCCTGCCGGAGATAGGCAATGCTTACATCGAAATAGCTGACTTCAACGGAAAAGACGGTTTTTTGAGGGTGCTGAAGGCAGGCAGGGTTTCGGGACACCTGTCCAGCCCGCTTTTCCGCTTCAACAGCGTGAGCGCACGCATCAGAGGAAAGATATAGTGTGCAAAGTGGGCTGGTTCTCAACCGCCAGAGGGCCGGGCTCAAGGAACCTCCTCAAAGCAGTCCATGACGCCATCGAATCCGGTGAAATCAAGGCAAAGCTCGAGTTCGTCTTTTGCAGTCGAGACCCCGGAGAGTCCGCGCAGACTGATATATTCCTCAAAATGGCGCACGACTACGGCCTTCCGCTGGTCACCTTCTCCTACCGCAAGTTCAAGTCCGGGCTCGGCGCAACCCGTGACACCAAGGGCGGAACACTCTTGCCCTGGCGACTCGACTACGATAGAGAAATTATGAAACGCCTGGAGAACTTTCATCCCGACCTGTGCGTGCTGGCCGGGTACATGCTGATTGCAGGGAATGAGCTGTGCCGGAAGTACGACATGCTCAACCTGCATCCCGCCCTTCCCAACGGTCCTGCGGGAACCTGGCAGGATGTTATCTGGAAGCTGATTGAGAGCGGCGCAAGGGAGACCGGCGCTATGATGCACCTTGCCACACCTGACCTGGACCGTGGGCCGGTGGTGAGCTTCTGCCGTTTCTCCATCGGAGGCGAGCCGTTTGACAGAGAATGGCGCAAGGTAGAACAACTGGGTGTTGACCAGGTCAAGAAGACTCAGGGGGAGAACAATGAGCTTTTTAAGCTCATCCGCAAGCACGGGGCGGCCCGTGAGCTTCCCCTGGTAGTAGCCACCATCAAAGCCTTCAGCGAGGGCAAAATCAAGATTACCCCCGAAAAGAAAGTCACCGATGCCCGCGGCAAGCCCATACATGGGTATGATTTGAGTGAAGAGATTGACAGGATAGTGAAGCCTGTTCTTGAGAAAAATTAAAAATCGTCACCTGATATTTTTCGGCTCGCTATTGATGTATCCTCTCTCATACAACTCTATTACGATAACAATGATATTTCTAGTGTCAGGCTAATAGGTGGCCATCACTATTGAGGTGTACTGGAAGAAATACTCAGCTTAGTCATGAAATTAGCACACAGTTTCCCTCTGTCATTCCCAGCGAAAGCGGGGAATCCATGAAACCGATAGCTGGATTCTCCGCCTACGCGGAGAGTGACGTACCCCCCAGCAAGCTGGGGGGCATCCGAAGTG